>JAGRHB010000232.1 GCA_020445245.1 Gammaproteobacteria bacterium | reverse complement strand
GTCATGGGATCCATTCCACCCTTTTCCATCGGATGAAATCGGCAGCATGAAATGATTCATGCCACCGACGCCAAACACGCGATCCCTAATGCAGGCCGACACGCAGGAACCGAGCACCGTGGTCACCAGTTCGACACTGCTGGTCACGTAGTACTCACCCGGCAGTATCTTGGCTGCGGGCATATCATGTGCGGTATCCCAGTAGCGGTTGATCTTATCGAAGCCAGGCAGGCTGGCGGGCAGCACGTGTCTGGTGCGGGCCACGTTCATCAACGTACCTTCCTGTACACAGTGTTGCCGATGAGTTCAAACCGGTCGGTGACCTGGTAGAGAGACTCCGAATGGCCGACGATAAGGTAACCCCCTGTCACCAGGGCATTGGCAAACTTCTCGACCAGCCGCTTCTTGGTTTCCTTGTCAAAATAGATGATCACATTGCGGCAGAAGATGATGTCCTGCATTTCGACATCGAGCGGTTCCATCAGATTGATCTGGGCGTAAGCGATGTAGCGGCGCAGTACGTCGCGCACCCTTGCCTTTCCCTGCTGCGCACCTTTTCCCTTCTGGAAAAATGCCTTCAGGCGCGCCTTGGGCAGATTCTCCACCCGCGCCAGCGGATAGATCCCCGCCTTAGCCTGCGCGAGGACATTCGAGTCGATATCACTCGCCAGGATCTGTGCATCCCATCCGCTCAACAGCGCCTGCTGTTCGGCAAGCACCATCGCGATGGAATAGGGCTCCTCCCCGGTCGAGCATCCGGCGGACCAGATCCGCAGGCTGCGTGCGGCGCGATTGCGCTGTATGGACTGCGGCAGGGCCGTCTTGGCGAGGAACTCGAAATGGTGGTTTTCGCGGAAGAAAGCGGTCAGGTTCGTGGTCAGAGCATTGACCAGTTCCACGATCTCCGCATCGTGAGACGGCTCCTGCAGATAATTGCAGTAGTCGGCGAAACTGGCCAGTCCCAGCAGCCGCACGCGCTTTGCCAAACGCGAATAGAACATGTCGAACTTGTCGTCCGTGACCACAATCCCTGTGCGCGCATTGGAGATGCGGCGCAGAAAGTCGAAGTCATGACGAGTGAACTGGTACTCCCTGGCGACTGTCATGGGTTCCTCGGACGAAAGACGAATTGATTTCCCTGGCCCCAGGCCCGACGCTTACGCCGCCGCGGAGCCTGCTCTGTCGTGCTACATGTCAGAACAGTTCGATGTCATTGATGTCTCCCTCGTGCAACTTGCTGCGCACCAGGTTTAATGCCTCTTCGATGCTCGCCCCGTTCAGCAACGCCTCGAACATATCCTGCTCTTCCTGCATGCTGTAGCGGCCGCGGATACTCTGCTGCAATCCATCCCACTCTGCCGGATTGAACAGCCTGGACTTGTCCGCAACCAATGCAGACAGGGCGTCGAGGACATAGCGAACATGGTCGAGACGCTGTGACAGCCGATCATAAAACTGGAACGCTACGATGCTTTGCTGGATCCCCCCCTGAACCTCGGCGGCACGGCCGAGCACGGCAGACCTGGCCTCATCTGTGGCACTGCCATCCGCAAGGCTGGTCGCAGTCTTCGCGATGTCTTCGACGTGCCCCACCATGTTGGTGAAACAACGGGTCAATGACTCCACCGAGTCTTCGCCCTCATGCATCGCCATGGATATCTGGGCGACCGCCAGGTTCAGCATCCGAACCGTTTCCGATACCTGGCTCCAGTCCAGGTCGGGTGACGCCGCATTCGACGGGATCATGTTTTTTCCACCCTGCATCATCTGGCCCACTTCCTAGGCAGCCGGCTGCTGATCCTTCAGCTTCAACACCGCATCCACGCCTATCTGACGCGCTGCCTTCCCCAGGACCTCCGAAGCCGCCTGCCAGGTGACCACCATCGTCTTTTCCCCGGCCGCCTTGACGAACGCCGTCAGAAGCTGCAGCCCGGCCCCATCGATGATTTCAACACCCGAGCCATCGACCCTGACCGTTGCCGTGTTCGCCAGATGATTCATCAATGTAGTGTGGACTTCGCCGACCTCTGCGATGGTCAGGCTTGTGGGCAGGACCAGGAGCACCTCACCTGGGTCTTGATGTCTGCCGTCACCGGCCGATTCGTCAGACCGGGCTGCCCCGACGTCTGGCGAGGGACCGGAAGCCCCCAAATCGGCCAGTGGGTCATGCGACATTACTGGCTGCTTCTTGCTCATTGTGTGCATATCTCCCATGCAACAGGTCGCCAGACAGTTCACGGATCTCCCGCGCCGATCTGCTACTGCAACGATGTTCAAAAATAGTCTTGCCCACACCCGCGCATTCGGCCAGCGCAGCGGTCTCGCTGATCGACGAGTTCAGCAGATTTTCCGGAAAGTGCTGCAGGAGCTTTCCGTAGACTTCTTGAGCCAGCCGCCGCCGCGCAACGAAACGGCTGAGAAAAATGGCTTTGTGCAGTGGTCGCCGAAGCAACGGCTGCAGACGCTGCAGTGTCAGCATCAGACGCGCAAGGCCGGTCAGCGACAGGTAGTCTCCGGCAACCGGAATCAATGCATCACTGGAGGCGATAACCGCATTCACAGCGAGCATGCTGGAGGAAGGCGGGCAATCAAAGATGAGGAAATCGACGTCCGGCGGCTTCCGTTCGATCACATCGGCCAACATGTAGGCACGGCTGCTCCCACCCGGCTGATCGGCAAACGCGGCGAGGCCGGCCCCCGCGGGCACGACATCGAGGTGGTCGCGCGCGTTCACGGTATATGCCGTCATCTCCTCACCATGCAGCAACACGCGGTCCATTCCCCGGTCCGACAAATGATGAAGACCGAGACAGGCGGTCAGATGCGCCTGTGGGTCCATATCGACCAGCAAAACGCGCTTTCCCTGCAGCGCGAGCGCATGCCCGAGATTGACAGCCGTCGTTGTCTTACCGACACCGCCTTTCTGATTGACAACGGCGATAGCGCGCATGCCGCCCCGGTTACTCGCCAACCAGGTCTTGCAGGCCACCCAACTCCGCCGGGTCGAAAAGCTTGTCCAGGTTGAGCAGAATCACCATCCCGCGCGGCAGCGAAACCATGCCGTTGAGGTAGCGACGTCCAACCGTGCCGCCGATCTGTGGTGGAGGTTTGAGCTGGGTACCGTCGATATCCAACACGTCCGAGACCGCGTCGACCACAGCACCAACCAGCTGAGTACCGCCGTCCGCGGTCTGTACCGACATCACGATAACCACCGTGGTGGCAGAGTACTCGGGTGAGGCGTTGCCGAAACGTACTCTCAGGTCGATGATCGGCACAATGGTCCCGCGTAGATCGAGGACACCTTTCACGTAGTCCTCCGAATCGGGCAGGGTCCTAACCTTCTCCCAACCTCGGATCTCCTGCACCCTCAGGATATCCACGGCGTAGTCGTCCGATCCGAGACGGAAGCTCAGGTACTGGCCGTTCCTGACCTGCGGCCTTGTCGCAACTGTGTCTTGCATGGTCACTCCGTCAATGCGCCACTTTGCGCTCGACTGCCTTCAGCAGAGCTACGATCCTGCCCGAAAGGGCCTCGATATCCTGGTAGCGTGTCTCGGCCTGCGTGTCGTTGCCGCGATGTTTCAGATCGATGATCTCGCGTATCACCGAATGCAGCTTCTCGTGCTCTGTCTCCATGACCTTCATTTCATCGATATGCCCGTAATCGGCCAATCCCCTGCTGTAAAGCCATTTGCCCAGCGCACAATCCCGGTGCGATACAGCCTCTTCATGGGTCAGTGA
>JAGRHB010000231.1 GCA_020445245.1 Gammaproteobacteria bacterium | reverse complement strand
TGCGCGCCGGCCTGGCCAGCACCCGTGCCAATCTCAGCGATGCCCTGGGTGACCTGCTCGGCGGCAGCCGCCAGATCGACGACGATCTGCTCGAAGACATCGAGACACTGCTGCTGACCGCCGATGTCGGTGTGGACGCGACCCGCCGCATCATCGCCGATCTGACCGCTCGCGTGCGTCGCAAGGAACTCGCCGACCCGGCCGCACTGGGTAGCGCGCTGCGAGAGCAGCTCGCCGCCATCCTGCACAGGATCGAGGCGCCCGACTCCCGGCCCGCACCCGGCCGTCCCCTGGTAATCCTGATGGTCGGCATCAACGGCGCCGGCAAGACCACGACGATCGGCAAGCTGGCGCGGCGTTACAAGGATGCCGGCCACAGCGTGATGCTGGCCGCCGGCGACACCTTCCGCGCCGCGGCGGTCGAGCAGCTGCAGACCTGGGGGGAACGCAACGCGATCCCGGTGATCGCGCAGGCGACCGGCGCCGATTCGGCATCGGTGATCTACGACGCACTGGAGGCCGCGACCGCGCGCAGGATCGACGTGCTGATCGCAGACACCGCCGGGCGCCTGCACACCAAGACCAACCTGATGGACGAACTGGCGAAGATCACCCGGGTGATGAAGAAGATCGACCCGGACGCCCCGCACGAGGTGATGCTGGTGGTCGATGCCGGCAACGGCCAGAACGCGCTCAACCAGGCGGTCGAGTTTCACAGCGCGGTCGGCCTGACCGGCATCACCCTGACCAAGCTGGACGGCACCGCCAAGGGCGGCATCATCTTTGCGATCGCCGACCGGCTCGGCGTACCGATCCGATTCATCGGCGTCGGCGAGGGCATCGAGGACCTGCGGCCCTTCGATGCCGACGAGTTCGTCAAGGCGCTGTTCGAATAGACATGGATGGTGCCGCCGCTGGCCGCGGCCACGCAAACCCACGACACTGAGCCGATGATCCGTTTCGACAATGTCGCCAAACGCTATGCCACCGGTCACGAGGGACTCGCCGGTGTCGACCTTCATCTCGAACCCGGTGAGATGGCCTTTCTCACCGGCCGCTCGGGCGCCGGCAAGAGCACACTGCTGAGACTGATCGGCCTGCTGGAGCGCGCCACGCGCGGGCAGGTGTGGGTCAATGGGCGCAACCTCAACAAGCTCAAGACTCGCGACATCCCCTACCACCGCCGCGAGGTCGGGATGATCTTCCAGGATCACCGGCTGCTGCACGACCGCACAGTGTTCGACAACATCGCGCTGCCGCTCGTGGTTGCCGGCATGGGCCATGCCGAAATCAACCGCCGCGTGCGCGCGGCGCTCGACAAGGTCAGCCTGCTGAAGAAGGAAAAGGTCTATCCGATCACGCTGTCCGGCGGCGAACAGCAACGGGTCGGCATCGCCCGCGCACTGGTCAGCAAACCGCCGGTCCTGTTGGCCGACGAGCCAACCGGCAACCTCGACCCCGAACTGTCGCGCGAGATCATGGAGCTGTTCGTACAGTTCAACCAGGTTGGCGTCACGCTGCTGATCGCCACCCACGACGTCGACCTGATCAACAGCTTCGACAAGCGCATCATCAATCTGCGCAACGGTCGGGTCGCCGGCGACACCGCGGAGGCCGACTGATGGCGCGTGCCGCGAAACCACCAAAGTTCCAGCGCAAGCGCAACCCGGCGACCTGGGCACTGCGCCACGCGCAGATGTCGCTGTCGTCGCTGGGGCGACTGAGCCGCAGCCCGATCGGCACCCTGATGACGGCAGCGGTTATCGGCATCGCGCTGGCGATGCCCAGCGGACTGCACCTGCTGGTCGACAATGTGCGCCAGCTGAGCAGCTCCTGGGACGGCTCGGCGAGCATCTCGCTGTTTCTCAATGAAGACGTCAGCGACGAGCAGGCCGAGGCAGTCAGACGCCAGGTCGCGCTGCGCCCGGACGTCGCCGAGACCCGGCTGATTGACCGCGCGCAGGCGCTCGAGGAATTTCGTGGCCTGTCAGGTTTCGGCCAGGCGATCGAACTGTTGGACCAGAACCCGTTACCGGCCGTGGTGGTCGTGCGCCCGCGAGAGCATGTGCAAGGCGCCGAGGCGGTCAGCCGGATGGCGGCTGAACTGCAGGCGTATCGCGAGATCGAGCTGGCACAGGTCGACCTGCAATGGGTGGAGCGCCTGAGTGCGATCACCGGCACCATCGAACGCGGCGTCGTGATCCTCGCGGTGCTGCTGTCAGGTGCGGTGCTGCTGATCGTCGGCAATACGGTCCGCCTGGAGATCCAGAGTCGGCACGGCGAAATCGAGATCGTCAAACTGGTCGGTGGCACCGACGCCTTCATCCGCCGCCCCTTCCTCTACGAGGGGATCTGGTACGGCTTGCTCGGCGCGGGCATCGCGCTGTCGCTGGTCCTGGGTTCGCTGTATCTGCTCGACAGCCCGGTCAAGCACCTCGCCGGCCTGTACGAGTCGCAGTTCTCACTCGCCGTGATCGACCCGCTGAGCCTGTTCGGCATGGTGTTCGGCGGGCCGCTGCTGGGCCTGGCAGGGGCATGGCTGGCGGTCAGCCGGCACCTGGCGGATATCCAGCCCGAATAGAGCGGGTCGTAACGGCGGCGGGACCGTCATCAAGCCCCCGAGAGTCGTCCGGCCTTTGGCTCATAACGCGTATCGACCGTGAGGCGCTGGCCACAATGCCGGAGGATTCTGATAAGGGCCGGGACGCTGTGTGTCTGACAGGCGCTTCTGCTCTTCCTTCAATCTTTTCAGCACTTCCATCCGCGCCTCCTCACGAGACATGGGCACAGCAGGGGGAGGTTCGGTTCTATCCCGTTTGTTCACAATACAAGCAAGTTCGTTACCCGCCTTGTCAACGAGACTCTGCCTGTCCGCACTTGTCCCAACCCACTTTTCTCCTTAAAACGGTTTGGGAACAGCGAGGTCATAAGGGTACTCGGCCGCCTGAATATCGAGGAAAGAAAGTAGGCCGAAGACTATCCATGCCCTATTCATTCTCAGCCCCTTTTCCCCCAAGCGACGCCAAGTCGAATTCTCGAATAGTGGCCGTGCAGGCATTCAGCTCATTTTGGGCGACTGGCTGCTTGCTGCCAGCAATGGAGACACACGGGAAGATTCCTTTTGTTCACCGAATGAGCACTTCTTGATTTCCTGACCGCCGGATCCTGACCCCGAGCCATTACGCGTCAGCTTCCGCACAACGTCGGCTTTTCGACACCATTTTCGCTGCATAATGCCGCTGTGGGCAGAGATAGGCAGAGTCTGCCTATCTCAATTCAGTGAGAATCTGTCTATATCACTGTTAGATGCCAAAGGCAAAGGAAGGGAAGAGATTGCTGCGGCGGGCACGCGCATCCGCGAGGGAAAGCACGTGGTTCACTGAGTGGCGATGATCGGATGGGCGGACCGCCTGATGGCGGCGCAAGCAACCTGGGTTCATCGTCCGGGGTTCACGAGGCGAAGAATGGAAGAATCGAAATGCAGAGCAGGAAGCGAGGCCAAGGCACAGTGAAAGGATGGCAATACCAAGCACTCGGGCAACGGAAAATTTCGGCCCTGCTGTCGTCGGTCCAAGGTCTTACTGGCCACCAAGTCAACGCACGTCGAACCGCATCTAACAAGGCGTTACAGCGGACGTCCCTTCGGGCCGCCGCTGAACATGGGCGTTAGGGAATCTCTGATCAAGTCGCGCCGCATGGGATAATCGACCAACCGAGCAAAGGGAGCAACAGACGACGATGAAGCA
>JAGRHB010000230.1 GCA_020445245.1 Gammaproteobacteria bacterium | reverse complement strand
CCGATTTGGCGTACACGGTCTGCACATTTTGCTGGCTGCCCAGGTCGTGCAGTGACCAGGTCGAGATCACAGCATCGACCGGTCCATCGACGATGTCTTGCCAGTCGTCCCTGACAAGGTCGGCCTGCAGGTAGGTGATGCGCGGCGCATACCGGCGCAGCCGTGCGTGCGCGATGTCCAACATGGGAGTGGAAAAATCGATGCCGCAGTAGCTGATGGTCGGCATGGCCTGCAGGACATGCTGCGCCAGGTACCCGGGGCCGATACCAAGCTCGACGACACGTCCATCTGCCGGAACGGCATGGCGCAGCTCGCCAAGCACCAGCTCGAACAATTCAAGGCGCTGCGCTGTCGGGCTGAACCGTTCTCCCCACGCCAACGCGTAGTCCCGGTCGTGGAACTGATGGTCTGCGCCGATCACGGCTTCATTCATTGCGATGCTTCCCCTGGTGGCGGGCGCGCGATCCGCCACGAGCCCATTGTGGTCCCTGAAATAAAGATGCAAGTCGGGTTCTTCGCAACCCCGAGGTCGGCAACCGGGCCACACCATTCCCCCTCGCAGACGACCGGTTCGCGCGCCGGTCATGCGCGGTGGTCAGGTGGTTTGCACAATTGTGTCGGAATTGCTTAGTTGGTTTGCGGATTGGCGGGGTGATGGCGCCTGGAGAATAGTCCAACTCGTTGTTTATCAGGAGGATTCGCATTCTGGCGCGGTTATTGAACTCTTTCTCCCATTCGGCACGCGCACGGGTGCCAGCCGACAGCGACCGGGGGAGTCACAGATGGCGGACAACGAATTCGATTTTTCGGCGATCGAAACACGGCTGGGGGTGTCCCGCCGTACCTTCCTGAAATTCTGTACCGGGGTCGCCGCTTCGCTCGGCCTCGGCAACAACGCGGCCTACGCGATGGCCGAGGCAGTGGCCGACCGCAAGAAGCGTCCCCCGGTGATCTGGCTGCACGGCCAGGAGTGCACCGGCCCGACCGAGGCCCTGCTGCGTTCCGAGCAGCCGAGCCTGGAACACCTGATCCTCGACCTGATCTCGCTCGACTATCACCAGACGCTGGATGCCGGCGCCGGGCACCGCGTCGAAGAGATCAAGCGCCACGCCATGCAGGAACACAGGGGCAAGTACCTGCTGGTGGTCGAAGGTGCGATCCCGCTGGCGCAGAACGGCATCTTCTGCAAGATCGGCGGCCAGACGATGACCGATGCGACCCGCGAGGCGGCCGAGCACGCCGCGGCTATCGTCGCGTACGGCTCCTGCGCCAGCTGGGGCGGGGTGCAATCGGCCTCACCCAACCCGACGGGGGCGGTCGGTGCGCCTCAGTTCCTGACCGACAAGACCGTGGTCACGATCCCCGGTTGTCCGCCCAACCCGGCCAACTTCATCGGTACCGTGCTGTTCTTCGTCACCTACGGCAAGCTGCCACCGATCGATGAGAAGGGTCGGCCGAAGTGGGCCTATGGCCGGCTGATCCACGAAAACTGCTATCGGCGTCCGCATTTCGACGCCGGGCGCTTTGCCACCGAGTTCGGCGACGAGGGGCACCGCAAGGGCTATTGCCTGTACAAGCTCGGTTGCAAGGGGCCGGAGACCTACAACAACTGCCCGAGTCTCGAATTCAACAACATCGGCGGCGGCGTCTGGCCGATTGGTGTCGGCCATCCCTGTTTCGGCTGTTCCGAACAGGGGACCGGTTTCCACAAGGCACTGTTCAGTCTGTCGGACGTGAAGACGCATACCCCGCCGAATGCGTTCCCGACCATCGACGCGCGCGAGGGCACCAGCAGCGCCACGGTCGCCACCGCGGCGGTCGCCGGTGCGGCAGTGGGTGCGGCGCTTGGCGCCAGTGCGGTGGCGGGCAGGATGCTCGGCAACCACGACGCGGACCAGGAATAACCGGGGGAGGCACGATGAATCGCAGGGATTTCCTCCGCGCATCGCTCGGCGGTGCTGCGGCTGCACTGACCAGCAGTGGCGCCAGCGCTCGACCCAATCTCACGCCGGCCCCCGAGGCGATCGGCATGCTGTTCGACTCGACCTTGTGCGTCGGCTGCAAGGCCTGCGTATCAGCGTGCAAAGCGGTCAACGGCCTGCCACCGACGCTGCTCGGCGGCGATGTGCAGTACGACTCGGCCAGGGATCTGTCCCACGAGACCTATAACGTGATCAAGGTCTACACCAGCGGCAAGCCGGTGGCCAAGGACCGCGAGACCGACGGCTTCGCGTTCGAGAAGCGCAGCTGCATGCACTGCGTCGACCCGGGCTGCGTGTCGGTGTGCCCGGTCACGGCGCTGGTCAGGCACCCGCTGACCGGCATCGTTACCTACGACAAGGATGCCTGCATCGGTTGCCGTACCTGCATGACCGGCTGTCCCTACAACGTGCCGCAGTTCGACTACGACAACCCCTGGGGCATGCTGCACAAGTGCCAGATGTGCAACCAGAAGGGTGTCGAGCGCATCGACAAGGGCGGCATGACCGGTTGTGCCGAGGCCTGCCCGACCGGCGCCACGCTGTTCGGCTCGCGTGCGGCACTGCTCGAGGAGGCGAAGCGCCGCACAGCCCTGAAGCCGGGCGATGTCTACAACTACCCGCGCGGCGACGTGCGCCAGCCGTCCAGCCACCATGAAAAGGCCGTACCGCACTACCAGCAGCACGTGTGGGGCGAGAAAGAGGCGGGCGGCACCAACGTGATGCATATCTCGTCGATCCCGTTCGACAAGCTCGGTATGCCGCCGCTCGGTGAGCGCTCGCACGTGTCGATCTCCGAGGGCGTGCAGCACACGCTATACAGCTACATGGCGCTGCCGGCGGTGGTGCTCGGCGGGCTGACCTGGCTGGTCAAGCGCAATACGGACGACGAGGGAGACGACGTATGAGCCACTATCAACCGCTCGGGCGCCGCGTTGTCACGCTGCCGTTCGTATTCCTCGGGGTGATCGCGCTGATCGGCCTGTATTTCCTCGCCGAGCGCTTCATCAACGGTATGGGTGCGGTCACCAACCTCAATGGCGGGTTCCCGTGGGGCATCTGGGTGGTGTACGACATCGTGGTCGGCACCGCGCTGGCCTGCGGCGGCTACGCGCTGGCGGTCACCGTCTATGTGTTCAACAAGGGCCAGTACCACCCGTTGATCCGCCCGGCACTGCTGGCCAGCCTGCTCGGTTATGGTCTCGGCGGTCTCGGCGCGATCATCGACATGGGGCGCTGGTGGCAGTTCTACAACCTGTTCCTGCCGTGGCAGATGAACTTCAACTCGGTGATGCTCGAGGTCGGTCTGTGCGTCAGTGCCTACATCGTCGTGCTGATGATCGAATTCCTGCCCACCGTGCTGGAGAAGTTCAAGGCCGAGGCACTGCTGAAGAAGCTCAACAAGGTGCTGTTCGTGGTGATTGCGTTGGGCGTGCTGTTGCCGACGATGCACCAGTCGTCACTCGGCACCATGCTGATCGCGATGGGCTGGAAGGTGCACCCGCTGTGGCAGACACTGCACCTGCAGCCGCTGCTGGCGGTGCTGACCGCATTCACGATGGGCTTCTCGATCGTGGTTTTCGAGGGTTCGCTGTCGTCGGTCGGGTTCCGCCGCAAGCCGGAGACACATCTTCTGTCGGGTCTGGGCAGGATCATCGTCGGCCTGATCGCGGTGTACCTGGCGATCCGTTTCGGCGAGATCCTGGTGCGCGGCAAGCTCGGGCTGATTTTCGCTGGCGACCTGGCCAGCCTGATGTTCCTGATCGAGA
>JAGRHB010000022.1 GCA_020445245.1 Gammaproteobacteria bacterium | reverse complement strand
ATCTTGAATCACCCGGCCAATCAGTTTCAGCGTATCGCGGTCATCGCCAAGCCCGATGTCGCCGGCAAGCTGATCTCCACCTTGCGCCAACTGCACGACGTACTGGCCGCGCGCCGGCTCACCCTGCTGCCGGACGAACGCACCGCCGCACTGCTGCAGCTCGGCCAGGGGCTGTCGCTCGACGAGTTGGGCAGGCAATCCGATCTTGCAATCGTCGTCGGTGGCGATGGCACTCTCTTGAGCGCGGCCCGCCAGCTCACCGACCACAAGATTCCATTGCTCGGCGTGAACCTCGGAAGACTTGGATTCCTGGTCGACATCACGCCTGACGACATCGGCCGCTGCGTGGCCGCGGTACTGGACGGCAAGTACGAAGAGGATCAGCGTTTCCTGCTCAGCGCGCAGGTCGGCGATCAGCCGCCGGCGCTGGCCTTCAACGACGTGGTGCTGCACAAGTGGAACATCGCACGGATGATCGAGTTCGAGACCTGGATCGATGGCCGGTTCGTGAACACCCAGCGCTCGGACGGGCTGATCATCTCCACCCCGACCGGCTCGACTGCATACGCACTGTCCGGTGGTGGTCCCTTGCTGACACCGGGACTGGATGCCATCGCCCTGGTACCGATCTGTCCGCATACGCTGAGCAACAGACCGATCGTGATCGATGCGGCCGGTGAGATCGAGATCTCGGTATGCGGACATACTGACCCGCAGGACGTGCGCATCACCTGTGACGGCGCAGCCAGCCTGACCATCGGCGAAGGTGAAAAGCTCAGGGTGATCCGCCATCCCACCCGCGTCCGGCTGCTCCATCCGGTCGGACACGATCATTTCGACGTCCTGCGGGCCAAGCTCGGCTGGGGCGAGTTGCCGAAGAACTGATCGGATACCGACCGATGTTGAGCCGCATCACGATTCGCAATCTGGTCATCGTGCGCAGCCTCGACCTCGACCTGCGGCGCGGCATGACGGCACTCACCGGTGAGACGGGTGCAGGAAAATCAATCCTGATCGACGCCCTCGGCCTGGCACTGGGTGAGAAGGCCGACAACGGAATGATCCGCGCTGGCGCCGATCAGGCGGAGATCAGCGTCGGTTTCGACCTCGAGGATGGCTCGCCAGCGCTCGATTGGCTGGCGCAGCACGATCTGGCGGCAGACGGAGAATGCCTGCTGCGTCGCGTGTTGGTACGCGATGGCCGGAACCGGGCCTATATCAATGGCACACCGACGCCACAGGCACTGCTGCGCGAACTGGGTGACCGGCTGGTCGACATCCACGGGCAACACGCCCATCAGTCACTGCTGCATGCCGCCGCTCAGCGCCAACTGCTGGATGCCTATGCCGGGCTGCGCGCAGACGTGCGGGAACTGGCGCAGCTGCACCAATCCTGGCGCAGCACACTCGATCAGCTCGCGTCCCTGCAACAGGCGGGCGATGATCGTGCTAGTCGACTCGATTATCTGGGCTATCAGATTCGCGAACTGGAAGACGTGGCGATCGATTGCGACGACCTCGCCGATCTGGAAGCGGAACAGGCGAGGCTGGCACACGCAGAGAGGCTGCTCGGCGACAGCGCCACGGTACTTGCGGCACTCGGTGACGACGAGCCCTCCATCCGAAGCTCGCTGGATCACGCCGGCGGTGTCCTTGCAACACTCGCCGAGCTGGACCCGTCCCTTGTCGAGGCGCGTGATCTGCTGGAGACTGCCGGCATCCAGATAGAAGAGGCGGTCGGGGTGCTGCGTCGCTATCAGGACCGGGTGGAGATCGACCCTGAGCGACTGCAGCAGGTCGATGCGCAACTGGGAAGCCTGCACGATGCGGCACGCAAGCACCGCGTCAATCCGGATCAACTCATGGATCTCTTGCAACGGTTGCGTGATGAGACCGAAGCACTGGCCAACGCCGATCACGATCTGATGCGCCTGCAGCGCGCGGTCAGCGAGACGGAGGAAGCCTACCTGAAGGCCGCGACCAGACTCTCCACGGCGCGCAGGACAGCGGCGGAGGCATTGTCCGGCACGGTCACTGCCAGCATGCAAACCCTGGGTATGCGCGGCGGCAGACTGCGCATCGCCTGCGAAACGGACAATCAGAGGCCCGGCCCCAGCGGCATCGACCGCGTCACTTTCCTGGTCGCCGCCAACCCGGGACAACCGGAGGCACCACTGTCCGATGTCGCGTCGGGCGGTGAACTTTCACGTATCAGTCTCGCGATCCAGGTAGCGACCGCGAACTGCGGCAGCGTGCCGACGCTGATATTCGATGAGGTTGACGTCGGCATCGGCGGCGCGGTCGCGGAGATCGTCGGACAGCTGCTGCGCCGACTGGCCCGGGATCGCCAGGTCCTTTGCGTTACCCATCTGCCACAGGTGGCGTCACAGGCCCACCATCAGCTGCGTGTGCATAAGATGACCGATGGCAAGACCACCGAAACCGGTATCGATTGCCTTGACGACGATGCGCGCGTCGACGAAGTTGCACGCATGCTCGGCGGTATCGATATCACTGAACAGACGCGTCGGCATGCCCTGGAGATGATCGAACGCGCCCAGGGCGCGGCCTGAGAGCATCCCGCGGACGCCCTATCCTGCCCGGCCCACCGCGGTCGGAACAATAAAGTCTTTTACTTCTCCAATTGTGAAAAGCGTTCTTTACTGCGCTACAATTAGCGTGCAGAATCTCCTATAACCAAATGAAATTAAAAAACAATAACTAAGTGCCTAAGCACCGGATTCGTATGACTGACATTGATCAGAGGTACGGATCCATAACAGATGCACCAGTGCAACAGCCTGTCTGCATTCACCCGACCAAGGGCCGACCTTGTGTTTGATTCGATCTCAGCCCCTTACTGGCTGTTCGGTGCCTTTACCCTGATCGTCGCCTATGTAGTGCGCGGCATCGCCGGTTTTGGCTCCGGCCTGATCGCAATCCCTCTGCTGGCACTGATCCTGCCGCTGACGGTGGTGGTCCCATTGGTGGTGTTCCTTGATTACGTTGCCTCGGCCAGTCATGGATTGAAAGACCATGCACAGATCCAGTGGCGGCAGATCTTTCCGCTGCTGCCGTTCACCGCAGCCGGCGTGCTCACAGGTCTGTATCTGTTCAAGACGGTTGATTCGATCATGTTGGCGCATGGCCTGGGTGTCTTCGTGCTGCTGTATGCGATGTACACGCTGTTCGTGAACGAGGGCAGCACACAGGTTTCCAGGCTGTGGGCCATGCCGGCAGGCGCCCTGGGCGGCCTGGTCGGCACCCTGTTCGGCACTGGCGGACCCTTCTACGTGGTCTACCTCAAACACCGTGGACTCCCCAAGACCCAGTTTCGGGCCACCTTTGCCACGGTGTTCCTGATGGACGGTGCAGGCCGCCTGACCGGCTATTTCTCAGGTGGCTTCTTCGATCGCGACTGGCTGGTGCTGGCGGCGTTCTCACTGCCGGTCATGGCCATCGGCCTGTATGCCGGGGGGCATGTTCACACCAATATCACCCAACGGACCTTCCAGGTGGCGGTGAGCCTGCTGCTGGTGGTCAGCGGTATCTCCCTGTTGCTGCGTCACTGAACGACGGCGCCCATCGCGGGACTTGAATTCCCAGGCTAAAGCACGGCGGTGGACGGGCGCTAAATCCCACAGTAAGACGACACCCCTAGCGGTGGCCAGATCCGGCCGCCGCACCAGCGGGTGCCGGTGTTGGAGTGTCCGCCATTGACCACAACTGCGCTGTTCCGTCACCTGATGATCGCGGTGCTGATCGTTCTTCTGCACGTGCCGCTGGTGTACCGGGCCCTGACCCTGTATGCCGGGATGACGCCGGACATGGGGCTGCACGACCTGCCGATCGTGTCTCAACTTGGCCTCTTGCTGCTGTTCGCCTTGCCTTACGCTGTGTTCGCGCTGATCGGCATCCGCTGGAACCCGCCACGCGCGCACCTCGGTGAATACGACTGCTGACCCTGTTGGGCATGGCGCCGTCGCATTGATCGACGACGGGTCGGGCGTATCACCAGCTCCGGGCGATCGATTCACCTCTGCCGTCGCATTCGACCGGCCGGTCTCGGATCTGCGAGAATTCGGCCATGCATACCCCCTCCCGTCACGCGTCTACGCCTGATCGCAAACCCGAGATCCTTGCGCCGGCGGGCGGGCGGGCCCAACTCGAAGCGGCGGTCTGGGCCGGCGCCGACGCCGTGTATTTCGGCCTCGACAGTGGCCTCAACGCGCGTGTGCGCGCCACCTCATTTGCCGTGGACACGCTGTCCGCGACCATGGACTACCTGCACGAACGCAGTGTCCGCGGCTACCTCACCCTCAATACCCTGATTTTCGACGAAGAGCTGGAGCGCGCCGAGCACCTGGTGCGTGCCGCGGCACAGGCCGGCGTCGATGCGTTGATCGTGCAGGACATCGGATTGACACGTCTGGCCCGGCAAACGGCCCCCGGCCTGCCGATCCACGGCAGCACCCAGATGTCGATCACCGATGTCGCCGGCGTGGAGTTCGCCCGCCGACTTGGCGTCAGCCGCGTCGTCTTGGGGCGCGAACTGTCGATCGATGAGATTGCCGGAGTGGTACGCGATGGACCACTCGAGATCGAGGTGTTCGTGCATGGCGCCCTGTGTGTCAGCTACAGCGGACAGTGTTTTTCCAGCGAGGCCTGGGGCGGTCGTTCGGCCAACCGCGGCCAGTGCGCGCAGGCCTGTCGCCTCCCCTACGGCTTGGTGATCGACGGTGATCCATGCGATCGGGGCGACCATCGATACCTGCTGTCGCCGCAGGACCTGATGGCATTGCCGCTGCTGCCACGCCTGGTCCGGGCGGGGGTCCACAGTTTCAAGATCGAAGGCCGCCTCAAGGGACCGGAATACGTGGTGGCAACGGTCAGGGCCTACCGAATGGCCCTCGATCAGATCTGGGACGATCTGCGCGCCGGCGTCGATGTCGCCGACAACTACCCTCTGGACACCCGGCAACGGCGTGCGCTGGCACAGGTCTTTTCCCGCGGACAGCATGCGGCGGCCGACGGATTGACCGTGGGCTTCCTCGAAGGACCCCGGCACCAGGCGCTGGTCATCGGGCGCAACCCGCGGCATCGCGGCGTATTCGTCGGAAGAGTCATGGGCATCGACGGGCGCAGCGTTCGTGCCGAGCTCGACGGGCCAGTCAAACGCGGTGACGGCCTCGTGTTCGACAGTGGTCGTCCTGAGCAACGCGAGATCGGCGGCAATGTGCATCACGTCATCAATGATGACGGCACATCACTGACCAACGAAACGGACCGGGGCACAGTTGAACTTCTTTTCGGCCCGGATTTTGTTGCCAACCGCGTCCGGGTGGGGGACCTGATCTGGCGCAGCCGCGACAGTGCCCAGGATGGCGGCACATCACTTGATCCGCGCCGCGCCGCGCGTCGGGCAGCGGTAGAGCTCTCTGTCTCCGGTGACCTGGGCACGCCATTTCTTGTCACCCTGAGTGACCGCGAGGGGCACACCGGCCGGGGTGCCAGCGATGCGACTCTGCAGACCGCCAGTGCCAGTCCTCTCGATGTCGGAAAGATCGGCAAGGCGATCGGCCGGCTCGGTGACACACCGTTTGTTATCAACGAAATGCATATTGAGGGGCAGCTTGCCGAAGGCCGGTTGTTCATCGCACTGGGTGAAATCAAGGCAGCGCGCCGTGCGGCCGTCGACAGCCTGCTCGCCGCGAGACGCCGACACCATCGAGCCGACGGACTCACGGTCGACCCCCTGTTGCCGGCATGCCTGCCCCCGGGTGATGGACAGCTGCAAGCTGCGGTACCCAGGCTCAGCCTGTTATGCCGCAGCAGGGCGCAGGTGGACGCGGCCCTCGCCATCCCGGACGTCGACGAGATCGTGGTTGATTTCCTCGAGGTCCACGGACTCAAAGAGGCCTGCCAGCAGGTACGCGACGCGGGACGGCGTCTCGTCGTCGCCGCGCCACGCATCTTCAAGCCCGGCGAACAGCGGCTGTGGCTGTACTTCTGCAGGCTGCAGCCGGACGCCCTGCTGGTTCGTTCGGCCGGTCTGCTTTGGCAGCTGCGACAATACGGTGGCAGCGGCGCCCTGCTTGATGACGGCGAGACGCGCGTACCCGTGCTGCACGGTGATTTTTCGCTGAATGCCGCCAATCTGCTCAGCGCGCAACAGTTGCTCGACGGTGGATTGAGCCGCCTGGCGTTGACACACGACCTCAATGGCGCCCAGATTGCCGCGCTTGCGCGTGCACTGCCGGCAGAACAGCGCGTCCGGCTCGAAGTGATCGCGCACCACCATCTGCCGATCTTTCACACCGAGTACTGCGTATTCGCTCGGTTTCTGTCGAGTGGCAACAGCTACCGCGATTGCGGCCGGCCGTGTGAAACACACAGGCTGCACCTGCGCGACCCCGGCGGTGCCGACCACCTGGTGCTTGCCGATATCGGGTGTCGCAATACCGTGTTCAATGCCGCGGCACAGTCGGCCGGTCCTCTGCTGCCAGACCTGTCTGCGGCCGGTGTCGGCCACTATCGCATCGAGCTGGTGGATGAGCCGGCACACGAAGTCGCCGGCATCGTTTGCGCCTATCGCGACGCCCTACATGGCCGCATCACTTCGCAGAAGCTCCGGGAACGCCTGGAACCTGTACCTGATGCGAACGGAAATGTGCAGGGCGTGGGCCTGGGATCACTCGCCGTGCGTGCCGAGATGACACGCGACGCGATGAAGAAACCCTCGGCACGTTGACAGCCCGGCTGCCGGGCATCACCACCCCGCCAGCCACGTAGGTGCTGTCGTCATCTCGACTCGTCGCCGATTTCCTCGTAACCGCTGATCATCCCCTTGAGGTAGGCGAACGGCTTCTCGCTGGTCGTCAATGCGAGGTAGAGATGCGCCACGAGGAACGTCAGCATCAGAAATGCGGCAGCGGTGTGCACCAGCGCGACCGGCGTCAGCGACAATCCACCGAGCCCGAGCTGTGCCCAGTACGGATAGCTGATATAGGCGAGACCACTGATCCAGATCGCCGGGCCGATCAGCAGGTGCAGCGACAGATAGGCCATGCGTTGCAGCGGGTTGTGCCGGTGCCAGCGATCCTTGTGAAACGGATGCGGCTCACCACGGAAGATTCCCACACCGTAGTAACGCAGCATCGCGATGACGCGGTCGATGGGTGAAGGGATGTACTGCTTCCATTCCCCGGTAGTGAGATGCCAGAACCAGGCCAATGCCCAGAGCCCCAGCAGCGACCATGCCGCCAGCTTGTGGTAGTCCACCGCGTGCTCGAATCCAAACAGCCGGTAACTGCCGTGCACCTCGAATCCGGTCAGCAGCAGCAAGACCACCAGCAGGGCCTGCAGCCAATGCCACAAGCGCAGGAATCGTGAATACATTCGAATCCTGGCCATCAGGAACTCCTCCTCTTGCCCGCCGTCAGCAGGCGCACCAGGCCATGCAGTGACACCCCACCCAGAGTGCCGAACACCGCCAGCCAACCGAGCCAGTCCAACCACTGCAGCCGATCCCGCCCCGGCATGTAGAAGCCCCCCAGTTTGGCCAGACGGCCATCACGGCTATGGCAGGCATCACAACTCAGTGCCTGCTTTTTCGGTGCCACCATATGCGTCACCGGCCATGCATACTCAGTCTCGACGAAGCCGAATTTGCCGCTGAACGGCTGCCCGGTAGCGTCGAAACCGGCCTTGATCGCCCTACCCCAATCGAATGACTTCCAATAGGCGTCACCATCCTTGCCGAACAGGTGGGGAATTGCGAGCACCTTGTTTTCACTGTCGTAGGGCTGGCGGCCGCGCATCACCTTGAACGGCCAGATACGTGACTTGGGGTCGTCGTAGCTGCCGCTGGTGACATTGATCGGTACGACAGCCGAATCGTCGATCGGTTTGCCCATGGTGGTGTGCCTGACCTCACCGTTGAACCACCGGTACTCGGGAACCACGTTGGACTCCCATCGGAAATCGCCTTTCTTGAAATCGTAGGTGTCATATCCGTCGGCATCCTTGATCACCAGCGGTTTGCCATGCTGGTCCTTGCGGCCCGCGGTGGACCAATCCCACCACATCTTGGTCTTGCGACCGCCGCGCGCGAACTCCGGCACATGGCAGCTCACACAGGCGATCTTGTCCGTATGTTGATCCAGCTTGGCATTGGCTTGTGCCCCGTGAGGCGTGTTGCCGTGGCAGGACTCACAGGATGCGCGGCTGTCGTCGGTGCGTCCCGGGATATCGATACCCTTCTCATCGGTCGCGGTCGGGGCATAGCGACTGCCGGCAATCTGATGGCCACCGGTAGTGTGGCAGGTCTGACAGGTGAAATTCAGGCCATCGACATCCATGTGCACATCGGTCGCGTGCTTGGGATTGTGCATCGACGAATCGAGATGGCCGTGCTTCACCCCGTCGCCACCTCCACCATAGAAGTGACAGGCGCCGCAGTTGCTTCGGCCCGGCTTACCGACACCCTGCGCCACTTTCACCAGGTCGGGCGGTGGCCGTACCTTGCCGCTCTTCGGTGGCCACATCTTCGGCTCGTAGTTCGGGTGCCCCGCATCCGTCGGGAACTTCTTGTAGGTCCCAGTGGTGTCGTGGCACACCAGGCAGTCGACATTGATCTCCGAGGTGAGATCGAACTTGTCATCCTTCCAGCCATAGCCGATGTGGCAACTGGTACAGCGCGGCCAGTTGGTCGCAGTGGCTACGCAGAAATTGTTGACGACGTTCTTCTTGCCCAGTTTCTCGCCAGTCAACGCATTGTCGAACGCCCACGTCCAATGCGTGGTCTTGTGCAACTGCTTGGCGGCTTCCGTATGACATCCAAGGCAGGCCTTGGTTACCGCCGGCCCATTCTCGAACGGGCCCTGCAGTTGCTCGAACTTCGAATGATCCGCAGTCGATGCCTGCTGCGCGGCGCCCGCCACCCCGCTGAGATTAAAGAACACCGCAATTGCGACGACAACAGAAGGGATAAGGGGAAGGAACGTCCCGGGTCTCGAGGATACAAAGTGATCGCCGAATCCCGGAAACGACTGGTGAATCGATTGCGCTCGAAAAAAGGACCGATTCGAGATGGTTGACCGAACCAGTATATTAGTTTTTAATGTTTTACTAATCATATCGCATCGACAGCCCCGGTAAGTTTTTGGAGGCACCGCATGTCAGTGATCAATTGCAAAAACCTGCGTTTGACCGTTGTGTTCGCAGCCGTGTTGTTCGTGTTCGGTGTCGTCTTGCAGACGCCGCGCATGCTGCCCCTGGCGAGCGAGTTTCCTGTCGTGGTCGCCTTGTTCAGCGGCGCCGGCCTGCTGGCCATGCTCCTCAGCCCGCTCCTGATGATCTTGAGTGCCGTCATCGTCCTGTTCCCCGCGGCGGCACGGCAGCTGGATCTCTGCAGGCACTAGCCCCGGGGAGGCGGAGATCTGCGGTCGCGTTCAGTGGTCGCATTTTTCGGTGTTCTGGTGCGCGCCCGGCCATACCGACAGCAGGAAGGTCGATATCAGGACCAGTGGCGCCAGCAGCAACATCACAAAGCCCAGCAGCAACACCATGTGATTCATGTGCAACAGGGCCGGCACAACGTGCTGGCCCGCCAGCGTGGTCAGCAAACCGGCGATGAAAAAAGTCACCGCAACGACGACACCTTCACGCAGTGTCTTGCACCCCAGAACCAGAAGCTTCATTCCATACCTCCCTCAGCCAAAGGCACGGCCCCTATTCGGCCAGCAGCCGTTCTGCACTGCCCGCCTCGAGCCCAAACTGCTGCTCCACCATCCGGTTCCAGGCATCGCGTTTGTAGGTCGCGCGCTCCGGTACCGGTCGATGGACCAGGTTGATGTGGCAATCGACGCAGGTCTTGTCCTTTGCGTCCTGCTGATGAATCGCCAGCGTATCCGCTCGCCTGCCGACGATCGCCTCCTGCTCGTGACAACGCCGGCAGGTGTGTGAGTCGTTGCGCCTGAACCAGTCGCGTGCGCTGAACGCCGCCTCCGGCAGATGAAGGGCATTGATGACCGGATCGTCGTAATCGGCACCAAAAATCTGGCGAAACAGGTCCTTGCCGCCGACGAAATGGTCCCAGGTCGCCGCGAAAACACCTGGCGAGACATGGCAGTCGCCGCAACTCGCACGCACGCCGGACACCGGCAGGTAGTGACTCGACTGCCGGTAAGGTTCCGCGGCCAGCTCCATCGAATGGCAGGTGGTACAGAAGGCCTCGCTGCTGGTGTAGTGATCGAATTCGATCAGAAATACCATGAAGCCGATCCCAGCGACGCCGCCAAACACCATCGCGAACAGGACATGCCGGGTGATGAAATCGGGCAGCAGCAAAAGTCGGCCTTTATTCATTCCCGCCCCGCGGATTGCCCACACCGAGGATTGGGCTGCCTTTTTCAGGCGCCTTCAACCACTGGTGCTGCTCGACGGAACCGAGGTGACGCTCCAGGATCGCCGCAGCGTCGCTGCCGGCCACCTCATGTACCTGCGGCAGGAAACGGCTGTAGAAATTGCGCCCAACGACGTACATGCCCTCCCACCACGCATGGTTCGGGCTGGCCATCGATGCGCCATGCCGCGCACGTGCCCCTTCGTCGTGCCACATTTCCCAGTAAGTGAACTCGACGGGCTCGTCGAACGGCGCAGGCGTCAGCTTCTTCTGTGAATAGAGATCCTGCATGATGGCTTGCGCCGGCCTGCCGAACTTCTCGTTGTACAGGTGCACGACCTCGTCGAACTGGGTCATGAAGGCATTGGCGAAATCCTTTCCATGACACTCGCGGCACACCAGCGTCATCGCATCGCGCCGGCGTTGCGGCGTCGCGACCATCTTCACCGTGGCTTCCGTGCCGTCCAGCCTGGGAATCCGACTGCCGGGGCGCGGGGCCGAGATCGACTCCGGAAGTTCGCGCTTGCCACCATCGTCGAACACCACGAGATACTGCCGTTCCGAAACCGGAGTGTTGAGGTTCCAGGCATTGCGCATCCCGACATCGTGGGTGGAAGGCAGCTTGCCGGCCGCACCCATGTGACAGGTCGCGCAGGTAGGAGCCGCGCTGTAGTCCTTGCCGGCGACCCATGTTTCGCCGTCCAGATTCATCTTGTCGCGATTGGCCGCAAACGCCATGCCGTGTTTCGAGGCCTCGAAGACCTCCTTGTCGGGCGAATCTGGGCCGGAATGACAACGCACACAAGCCTGCGGCTCACGCGCCTGGGCCTTGGAAAACAGGTGCCTGCCGTGACACGAGGAGCAAGACCCGCGAGAACCGTCGGGATTGATGCGACCGATGCCCGAATTGGGCCAGGTGTTCGGGTCGAGCTTGCCGTTGGCCATCAGATTCACCGTGGAACCGTGACACTGCGCACAACCGGCCGCCTCTATCGCAGGACCTGCCACATTGTTGACCATCGCCGGCATCCGCTCGGCGATCACCGCCACGGCTTCGGCGTGTACCGAGCCGCGCTGCTGCTCCATCTCGGTCTTGTGGCACCGGCCACAGTCCTTGGGCGATACCACAGTGGCAATAGTCTGCCCCTCGTGGGTGATCGCATCAGCGTCGCCGATCTCTGCCTGATGACAATCCATGCAGTTCACGCCGGCCCTGGCATGGGCGCTCTCTTTCCATTGTGCGGCGATACCGGCTGACGACTTGGTGTGGCAGCTGACGCAATCCTCGCCCGCAGGGTGGCCCCAGTTGTCGGGCGTCAGACTGACCTTGGCACCCCAGGCCGTGCCGCTAATCAGCGACAGTAAGACGAGCAGACAACGCAATTTCGCCGGCATGAGAGGTGTCCCTGTGCGCACTGGGCATGGTTGGAAGGTGCAATGCACCCGGGCACCGATGGCGCCCGGGTATTCAGCCTCGGCCTACAGGCGGACTTCAGCCACCGCGATCGTACGTGGTGAGCGCAGGTCTTCCGGCAGATGCTGGAACTTGTCCGCAAGCACCTTCCACAACAGGTTGTAGTGCACCTCGCCACGCACAAGGACGACGCCCTCTGCGGGAATCTCATAGCCCAGTACCCGCTGCTCGTGTGGGCGCAGGCGCGTATCCGCACCAAGCTGAGTGGCTGTCGGAGGCATCGCGTCCTTTCCGGCATCGTCCGACAACAGGTAGGCGAAGTAGGCCTGCGGATCGTCTTTCGCGGGATGCTCCGGCGCGTTCTGCCACAGCACATTGCCGGCGGCGTCATAGGCCGTGAGTCGGAAGACGATATTGCGGAACGGTGCACCCGTGGGCAACGCATGCGGCTGCTGATTCTTCAACGTGGCGTTGACCAGCACCTTGCCGTTGTCTGTCTTCGCATCCAGCGTGAACACGATGCTGCGCTTGAGCATGCCGCCGTCATGGCCGCCACCCATGCTGTGATCCGCGCTGTTGCCGACCATCGGCATATGACAATACTGACAGGTGACGTCACTCTTGCTGACCATGTACTCGTTGCCAGTCGCACACAAAGGCACGCCATGCGCGTTGTTGCGTTTGTCGTGACAACCCATACAGGCCGCGTTGGACTTCATCACGCCGGCATTGCCCTCGAGCGGCAAGGAGGGGATCTCCTTGCCGTCCAGGGTCACGGACTCACCGATGTGCGGATTGGGCTTGCTGCTGTCATCTGCACCGGCACCACCGAACATGTCATTGCCAGCGGTCAACTGCTGCAGACCGCGGCTGAAGCCGGCCGGCCCCTGCAGGCTGTCACTGAGCTCGTATGACGCCATACCCAAACGCAGCTTGCCACCCGGCGCATTGATGCCATTGAACGCCTTGATCGTGTGGCAGGCCACACAGTTGACGCCTTCCTTGTATGAAACCTTGGCGTCGATCTTGGTCGCTTTGTCCAGCGCCGCATTCGGAACATGGCACTGCAGGCAGACCGGGTAGGCACCCGATTTGGTTTTCAAACCCTCCTGCAGCGGATCACCGGCGACCTGCTTGTAGAAGGTGCCGTGAATCGGGTCACTCAGTGCCGTACTGTTGGCATGCATGGATCCCTTCCATTGCTGGTAGATCTCCTTATGGCAGTTTTGACAGACCTCCGAGGAGACCTCCCGGATCGAGTCCGCGACAGCGACAGGCGCGGCGATAACGACCAGACAGCTGAGAGCCGCTACAGCTCCAATAGCCGAACGTATGAAACGCGACATGCGATAGATCCTCCGAATAGCGCTTGGTGGCATTGTTGTTTTTCTGTTGACCGCTTG
>JAGRHB010000229.1 GCA_020445245.1 Gammaproteobacteria bacterium | reverse complement strand
AGATCATGAATGCCGGCGGCGATACTCTGTTCAACGCCGACCTGGGCAACAGTCCGCCGTCGCTGACACTAAGTCCGCGCAACGAACTCACCTACCAGGGCACGCGCTTACGCTGAGCGCATCAGGTGACGACGTGAGCAGCGTGGTGCTGCGGCTGAAGGCGACGCCATCTCAATGCGTATTCGTACCGTGTTGCATGAATGTTGCCCCATCGTTCAAGTCGCGGGTTCAGCCACCACGGTCGTCTTCTTCCGTGGCTGCGAACGGCACCCGCAGGGTGGGGTGATTGGTTGGCATGTCGAGGTACGCCTGGCGGGTTGCCTGTGTTTCGAAATAGATCGTCAGGTTGCCGTCTACCAACGAGGGATGGCCAGTGATGTCGTCAATGCTCTTGCCAGTGATGGGGTCAATGGTATCGATGCGATATTTTGGTTCATGCAATAGTTGACTTTGGGTGCGATCACGCGGCAGCGGATCACTGGCCACCCAATTGGCATATTCGAACCTTATCGCGGGCGGTGCCCCGGAGAATGTGGGTTTCAACATGATGATTTCCTTTTGCTCATTGCCTGACATCTATTGGACAGCGCGTTACGCGCCTTGCACTGCGTCGCGCCCCGGTCAGATTCCTGCAGAGACGATGGTCCAGCCAACGCCGCCGATGCTGGCTACAGGGTGGTGGCCGATCAAGGCCTCTATCTCCCGCACCCGGTGGCGCGGCACGTCCACCAGAAGCACTACCTCGCCGCGCGCCAGTGGCGCGCGCACGTCGGCGAGATGGCCATGCGGAAGTCTGACTGCAAAGCGTTTGCCCATGACAAAGGATGCCGCAGCCACAGCGGTCGCCACAGCGAACCAGCCGAAGGCACCGGTGTAAAGAGACAGCCCTGCCGCTGCCAGGGCGACCACGAACAGCCCAAGGTTCCCGTCCCAGAATGCCCGCTCCCAGAGCCAAACCTGATCGCCGCGTTGTGCCCGGTTCGCGACTGGTAGCCCAACGATGTCCACACCGGGTTTCGCGATCGTATGGATCTGATTGCGCGCCACGCCAACGGCCTCCAACTCGGCAACAACCCGCCGTGCCTGCCCCACATTCGGGAATGCCACATAAATCCTGCGCCACATGATGTCCTCCTGGTCTCCGTAGAGACACCACCCACGAACCGGGGACCTCTCGCACGCAAGCGACGCCGCGGAGACAACGACTTTGCCGGTTCAAGTATGGGTCGCGGGATGCCTGCCTTCTACGTTTCGATGAATGGGTGATTTGCCGAACGCCGACGCGCCTTGGGGCGGCCCCGCTCGGCTCCACGCGGGTGGATTGCGTTTGGTGGCATTGGCTTGGGGAGTCGACTCGATGGACGGCCTGATACGAAGCTCAGCGCTCCCGTGGTCCCACCATCTGCTCAGGCACCACCCAGCGGTCGAACTGTTCGGCGCTGACGTCACCGAGCGCCAGCGCGGCCGCACGCAGACTGACGCCATCGGTGTGCGCGCGCCTGGCGATGCGCGCCGCCCTGTCGTAGCCGATATGCGGCGTCAGCGCAGTCACCAGCATGAGCGACTGCTCGACCAGGTCGGCAATGCGCTCACGACGCGCCACGATGCCGCGCACACAGTGCACGTCGAAGCTCGCCATGCCGTCCGCAAGCAGACGCACGCTCTGCAGGAAGTTGTGGGCGACCAGCGGCCTGTAGACATTGAGTTCGAAATTACCCGAGGCGCCGCCTATGCCGATCGCGACGTCGTTGCCCATGACCTGGGCAGCCAGCATGGTGAGCGCCTCGCACTGTGTCGGATTGACCTTGCCCGGCATGATCGAGCTGCCAGGTTCGTTGGCGGGCAACTCGATTTCGCCGATGCCACTGCGCGGTCCTGAGGCCAGCCAGCGGATATCGTTGGCGATCTTGGTGAGCACCACCGCGAGGGTCCGCAGGCTGCCATGAGCCAGGACCATGGCGTCCTGGCTCGCCAACGCCGCGAACTTGTTGGATGCGTTTTCGAAACCGAGACCCGTGTGCGACGCCAAATCGGCAGCCACGCGTGCGCCGAATTCGGGATGCGTGTTGAGGCCGGTGCCCACTGCCGTGCCACCCACCGCGAGTTGGCAGAGACCACGCAGGCTTGCCTGTAACGCAGGACCGATCTGTTCGAGCTGCGCCACATAACCGGAAAACTCCTGCCCCAGCGTGAGCGGCGTGGCATCCTGCAGATGGGTACGGCCGATCTTGACGATGTCGGCAAACGCCCGTGCCTTGTCATCCAGTGCAACCCGCAAAGCGTCGTGCGCCGGCAGCAGACGGGCGGAAAGCGCGCGCGCCGCGGCAACGTGCATCGCCGTGGGGAAGATGTCATTCGAGGACTGTCCAAGATTCACGTCGTCATTGGGGTGTACCAACCGATCCACACCACGTGGACCGCCCAGCAATTCGGACGCCCGGTTGGCCAGCACCTCATTGACGTTCATATTGGTCTGCGTCCCCGAGCCGGTTTGCCAGACCGCCAGAGGGAACTCGTCCGCATGCAGCCCGCCGATCACTTCGCCAGCCGCGGCAACGATCGCCTCGGCCTTGTCCACAGCGAGCAGGCCCAATGCCGCGTTTGTGCGAGCGCAAGCCGCCTTGACCTCGACCAGGGCAAGGATCAGCTCGGGCGGCATGCGTTCCGTGGAAATGTCGAAGTGCGCCAGCGAACGCTGCGTCTGCGCACCCCACAGGCGCGTGGCCGGCACCTCGACAGCACCCAGCGAATCGCGCTCGCTGCGGGTTGCGTCCATACCGTCAGCGAGAACCATGCAGGTCGACGTTCAACTCGTCGATGACGGGAGCCCAGTCGGCATCCTCGAGGATCTCCTCACGCAGAAAGGCGGCTTGGGAGCGCGACCAGAACGGCGCATCAGGCAACAAGGTACTCTCAGGCAGGGGCCCGTGGGTATCGATGAAACGCGCGATTCCAGCGTCGTCACTGGGCAGGCCCAGTTGCGCAAAAAGACTGTTCAGGTTGTGGGCCGGACCCTCCATGACCCCCCTCCTATCAGTAAGCACAAGTATTCGGACACTGTTTGGCGCGACGAGGTTCCGGCGACCAGGCGCCCAGGTAGCGCACCGGCCGGTCGCGCACCAAGAACAGGAACGCCCGCCATCAAGAAGCCGACTGCCTCTCGGGTCCCCACCCGCAACCGGCAGCAAGATTCGAACTCGCACCAGGTGACTCGCCAGACCCCGGCCCGCAATCGGCATCAAGCGGGTTCGGGGCAGGTTCGATGTGGGTTCAGCTTCGGCCGGCACGAAAAGGTACTGCTTACGTTTGTTCGGCCTGGGGTTGCCGGGAAAAGCCGTCCTGTCTTTCTCAGTTCCCCGATCCCCGGCACGGGTCCATGCGGACTTGTCCAGATAATTTACAAACACGACAAAATAAAACCGGTGGAAACCCGACAATTGCTCCCAACCAACTGATAATTATTCTCATTTTTATTCATGGATCGCATCTTGCATTGCAGGTGGGCCCCAAGGCAATCCACATCAAAAACGGTGCTCAAGCCATGAACGCAACCAGTAGATCCCGCTTTTTCAACGCAACGATTGGGTTCTTCCTCAGCGGCTCCGTGGCACAGGCCGCACCTGTTTTCATTAACGAGATCCACTACGACAACACTGGCGGTGACACAGGCGAAGCCATTGAGATCGCCGGGCCGGCAGGCACCAATCTCAGCGGCGCAAGCCTCGTCTTATACAACGGAAGCGGCGGCGCCCCGTACGACACGATTTCGCTGAGTGGCA
>JAGRHB010000228.1 GCA_020445245.1 Gammaproteobacteria bacterium | reverse complement strand
CGCGATTCGTCAAGGGTGGGTTCGGTATCGGTCATTGTCGGCGTTATTCCGTACTCAGGTTTCTTGTGGGTGTCGGGGCCGGGCCGCGGCAGCCTCGCCGGATTCGGGTTCGACAGGCCCGTCTATGGCCTGAACCGTTTCCGGGTCGATGTCCTGAACCGCTTCGGGCCCTTCCAGCAATGCCTGTTTGAGCGCTTCCGCCTGTTTCCTTGTCTCGACCTCCAGTGCATGGCGCATGTCGGAGGTTATGAAGTCGCCCAGCGCGGTGAAAGTCGAGAAGTCCTCGGCGTAGTCGTCCATTTCATCGATGACATTGAACTGTGTGCCGTGAAACAGCTTGCGCAAGGCGGCGCGGCGCAGTGCCTCGCTGACCTTGGATGACAGGAATCCGCTGTAGTCGGAATCGGCGGTCAACGAAGCCAGAGGCGGCATATCCTGATCGGTCAGTTCTGGCTCGACAGGCGCGTCGCTGCCGACCATTGCATCCTGTCCGCTGGCGGGTGCGGCCATCGGTGCGGCGACGTGCCCGGGTGCCACGGTTCGCGCCTCGGTCTTGCGCCGATGCACGCGCTGCAGAAAGGACTCCCCGGGGCGGCGGGTCTCGTCGTGGTCGGCGTCGTCCAGCCATTTGCCGTTCACGAAGGAGAGTCCCCCGACTCATCGGCGGACCAGTCGCGCAGCTTGCGTTTGCGTTTCTTCTCGGGAAAGTAATTGGCAATCACGTAGGCCTCGGTCCAGCGATACAGCTCAGGCGGGACGTCGACGGCATAGACCTGGTCATCGCCCTCCAGGTAGGCATGTGCCTCGTCGAAGCTCATGCTGACCTTGAACGGGCGCGGCTGGTCATTGTCATCGGCGGCGTGGGCCAGTACATAGGCGCGCGGGTTGTCGCTGACGAGGTTGTAGTAGTAGCTCTCGCATTCATCAGTATAAAGCGCCACCTCCAGTCCACCGACCAGGTAACAGGAGGTTCCCGCCTCATCACGCACCAGTTGCGCCTCGGCGCTATCGGCGTGCCGCCCGACCGTGATGCCGACTGCGTTCCACACGTGGTCCACCCACTGGCTGGTCGCCGGTCGGCGCTCGAGGATCACTGACACGGGGAAGTGCCTGATGTCTTCAGCCAGCGGTTCGGGGAACCGGTCCATGCGTGGCCTCCTGGTCGTTTGTCGCTGAGTCTCAGCAAGTTGCGTACCAGTGCGCCGGATTCGCGCAGTGCCCGACCAGGGGAGAAAACAACCTGCAATGATAGGGCCGGGTGCGGCAATTTGTCGCATCCACGAGACCTGACCGCGACAAACTTGCGCACTTGCGGCGCGATCGACGACGCTGCACCGTCCGTCGAGACGGCCGATGACGAGACAATCCGCCGGGCCGCGGCTGCTCTTCGCGGACCGGAACATTTCTTGCACCAAAACAGCGTCATTCAGGGACCAGGCATGGACACAGCAAACCACGTGAACTCCTCATCCGGATTGATCGATCGCTTTCAGCGACGGGTCAGTTATCTGCGGATATCGGTGACCGACCGTTGTGACCTGCGGTGCGTCTACTGCATGTCGGAGAACATGAAGTTCCTGCCGCGTGAGAGCCTGCTGACACTGGAGGAGATCATCCAGGTCGGCCGGAATTTTGTGGACCTGGGTGTGCACAAGATCCGCATCACCGGCGGTGAGCCGCTGCACCGCCGGGATATCCTCAAGGTGTTTCGGGAACTCGGCGAACTCGATGGCCTGCGCGAACTGGCGTTGACCACCAACGGCACGCAACTGCCGAAGTTTGCCCGTGAGCTGCATGCGGCCGGCGTGAGCCGTATCAACATCAGTCTCGATACGCTGCGCCCGGACCGCTACACCGCAATCACGCGCAATGGGCATATCGAAAAGGTGTTTGAAGGGCTCGACGCGGCACAGGACGCCGGGTTTTCACGGATCAAGTTGAATGCGGTGATTCTGAAGAACCGCAACCACGACGAGATCTGTGATCTGGTGGCTTTCGCGATCGGGCGTGGCATCGATATCAGTTTTATCGAAGAGATGCCTCTGGGGGTGGTCGGAGATCACGACCGCGCCGAATGCTACTACTCCAGCGATGAGATCCGTAAGGATCTTGCTGCGCACTACACCCTGGTGCCGACTGCCGAGAACACCGGTGGTCCCTCGCGCTATTTTCGTGTGCCGGGCATTGAGACACGCATCGGCTTCATATCGCCGCACAGCCACAATTTCTGCGACACCTGCAACCGGGTGCGCCTGACATCCGAAGGGCGTCTCCTGTTATGTCTCGGCCAGGAGCACAGCGTGGATCTGCGTCGCGTGGTGCGCGGCAATCCCGGTGACGACGAGGCGCTGAAGCGTGCGATCGTGGCGTCGATGGACATCAAGCCGCGCGGCCACGACTTCAATCTGCACGAAGCGCCGGTGATCTTCCGCCACATGAATCACACGGGAGGCTGATGGGCCATGTACCGGGTCAAGCCTGCGAGCGACGCCACGCCTGACTTGAAAGAGCCGCCATACCGGCCCGAAATGACCAGCCAGGGTCTGCGTCCGGCGCACGAGGTGGTGGCGGTCGACGAGTATGGCCAGCCGCGTAGTGGGTTCATCGCCGGTGAAAGGGCGCTGACACTGTTTCTCGACGACCGCGAGATCGTCACACTGATGACGCTGGGCACTCACCCGGAGATGCTGACACTGGGATATCTGCTCAACCAGCGGCTGGTGCCCTGTCTGGAATCGGTCGACTCGGTGAAGGTCGACTGGGACCAGGACAGGGTGCAGGTGGCTACGTTCGAACGTATCACCGACCTGGACGAGAAGCTCAGGCACCGCACGGTGACCACCGGTTGCGGCCAGGGCACGGTGTTCGGGCGGATCGGCGATCAGGTCGAAAAGATCCGCGTACCGAGGGTGCCGGTCAAGCAGTCGTCGATCTACGACCTTCTGGCGCAGATCGGCCAGCACAACGAGGTCTACAGGCGCGCGGGGGCAGTGCATGGCTGTGCGTTGTGCAGTTGTCCGGCATCGATGGACCCACGCATCCACCTGTTCGTCGAAGATGTCGGGCGGCACAACGCGGCGGATGCCATCAGCGGTTACATGTGGCTGAATGCCATCGATGGCAAAGACAAGTGGTTTTACACCACCGGGCGTCTCACCTCGGAGATGGTGATCAAGGTAGCGCAGATGCAGATCCCGATCCTGCTGTCACGCTCCGGCGTTACTTTCCGCGGCCTTGAACTGGCGCAGAAGATCGGCGTCGTGCTGATCGCACGCGCGAAGGGCCGACATTTCCTGGTGTACAACGGTGCCGATCGCATCGCATTCGATGCAATACCGGCGGAACTGCCACTGGACAAGCACGAGCGAAGGACCAGTTCGGCCGCCGAAGGCTGACTACCGGGAGTGTTGGCGCCATGTCTGCGGTGATGACGAGCGAGATCGACAATTTCCTCAGTGTGAAGCAGGTGGCAGCCTATCTGCAGCTCAATGAGAAGAAGGTCTATGCGCTGGTCGGCGAGGGCAGGATTCCGGCGACCAAGGTCACAGGCAAGTGGATGTTCCCGCGCGAACTGATCGACCGGTGGATGATGGATTCCGCCCACGGTGGATTGCTGGCCGACCGGCTGGTGATTGCCGGCAGCGATGACCCGCTCCTGTATCGTCTGGTAGGTGCCTTTGCGCGCGATATGCACTCATTGGCGCAGATCAGTTACACGCCCACCGGGACACGTCTCGGGCTCGACCTGCTGCAGGCCAATCGGGTCGATGTCAGCGCGCTGC
>JAGRHB010000227.1 GCA_020445245.1 Gammaproteobacteria bacterium | reverse complement strand
ATTTTATACCCCCAAATATACCCCCAGAAAGTCTGAAAAGGCCGGAGATGGCCGGATACCCTCGGATAGGCTCTTGCTAAACGTATTGGTTTGATTTAGCGATAAAAAAAGCGCCGGTTAAGGCGCTTTCCTGTGAGTTTTCAGAGGCTTGAAAACTCGGTGCTGGTGGAGGCGGCGGGAGTTGAACCCGCGTCCGCAAGTCCTCTGCCTTCGGCTCTACATGCGTAGTCGCGTCGATTATTTTTAGCCGCGTGCCGCCCGACGGACAGGGCATACAGTTTGGCGATTCCGGTTGGTTTTAGTGAATTGGCCCCGGACAAGCCGTTTCACGATCTTGTGAGATATGACGCCAGAGTGTCCCGAAGGACCTGGGCGCACAAGCACGGCCCCAGTCTGACGGCACCCTACCGGGTATTAAGCGGCGAGTGCGTAGTTGTCGTCGTTGGCAACTATAAGTTTGCGAATTGTTTTACGAGGTGATTCGCACCTCGGCATGCACCTCAGGTTTCGCAACCCACGTCGAATGCCGTGTCGCCCCCTGAACTACCCATACGACTGTCGCCGTGCAGATAAGTTCCGCAAGCATAGCATCAGCCGTTCTTGAAGATGCGTTGTTTTTCGCGCTGCCAGTCGCGCTCTTTGGCGTCGGCGCGCTTGTCGTGCAGTTTCTTGCCTTTGGCAAGGCCCACCTCGACCTTGGCGCGACCGCGTTTCCAGTACATGGCCAGCGGTACCAGCGTGTATCCCTTGCGCTCGATCAGGCCGATAAGGCGGTTGAGTTCTTCGCGGTGCAACAGCAGCTTCCGGGTGCGTGTCGGGTCCGGGTGCACGTGGGTGGAAGCGCTGGAAAGAGGCGATATCGTGGCCCCGAACAGAAAGGCCTCGTTGCCTTTCACTGTGACGTAGGCCTCGGTGATGTTGATCTTGCCGGCGCGCAGGCTCTTGACCTCCCAGCCCTCCAGCGAGACCCCGGCCTCGTAGCGGTCTTCGATGAAATACTCGTGCCGCGCCTTCTTGTTGAGGGCGATGGTGGATCCGCCGCCTGAGTTCTTTTTCGCCTTGGTTGCCATGGCGCGCGAGTGTAGCACGCGGCTGCACAGCCGCAGCGGGCCGCCTTGTGTGGGTCGGGTCGATCCGCGAAAATGCCTGATTCTGGCGCCAGCTTCGCCGTAGGCTTGAGGGACTGATGAGTAATCAGCGTGTTTCGATGCACGGGATGTGGTCGTCCAGGACGGTGTTTGTCATGGCGACCATCGGTTCCGCCGTCGGCCTTGGCAACATCTGGAAGTTTCCCTATATCACCGGGCAGTATGGTGGTGGCGCGTTCGTGGTCGTCTATCTGCTGTGCATCGCCCTGATCGGGATCCCTATCATGATGGCGGAGATCCTGCTCGGCCGGCGTGGTCGGGCAAGCCCAATCAGCACGATGAGAAAACTGGCTGCGGAGGAAGGTTCTTCGTCGGCATGGAGTCTGGTCGGATACTCGGGTGTGGTCGCCGGGTTTCTTATCCTTTCCTTCTACAGCGTAATCGCCGGCTGGGCGCTCGCATACGTGTTTCAGTCCGCGGGCGGTGGTCTGAAGGGGGTGACGGGCGAAGGTGCTGCCAGGTTGTTTGGCGACCTCACCGGATCGGCTGCACAACTGATGGTCTGGCACACGGTCTTCATGTTGATGACCACGATGGTGGTCGCGCGTGGCGTCCGTCAGGGCCTAGAGCGTGCGGTATCGGTGCTGATGCCGGTGTTGTTCCTGATGCTGCTGGTCATGGTGGGCTATGCAGTGGTCGAAGGCGATTTTGCGCGTGGCTTCGCTTTTCTGTTCGAGGCCGATTTCTCCCGCGTGTTCCAGTTGTGCAGCGGGTCGGCAGCTACGCCGGATTGCCGGTTCACCGGTGAGCCGGTGCTGGTGGCAATGGGACACGCGTTCTTTACGCTGAGCCTGGGGATGGGCGCGATCATGGCCTATGGTGCCTATGTGCCGGACCACGCCTCGATCACCGGGGCGACGGTCACAATCGCGCTTGCCGACACCGCGGTCGCGTTGCTCGCGGGCCTGGCGATCTTCCCGATCGTATTCGCCAGCGGCCTGGAACCCGCGGCGGGGCCAGGTCTGATCTTCCAGACCCTGCCGATCGCGTTCGGCAATATGCCGGGCGGGCAGTGGTTCGGCACGATGTTTTTCGTGCTGCTGGTATTTGCCGCCTGGTCGTCGTCAATCTCGATTGCCGAGCCGGCGGTTGCCTGGCTGGTCGATACGCGCGACTGGCGGCGCGCCCCGGCCGCCTGGCTCGTCGGTGCACTGGCATGGCTCCTGGGGATCGCCTCGGTATTGTCTTTCAATATCTGGTCCGGCGAGGAGTACCAGATCTTCGGAAAGACCTTTTTCGAGCTCAAGGACTTCCTCGCCTCCAATGTGATGTTGCCGCTGGGCGGGCTGATGATCGCGCTGTTCGTGGGCTATGGTGCCGCGCGGCACATGGCGCTCGGCGAACTGGCGATCAGCCGTCAGCACCTGTTCGATGCGTGGTGGTTCGTCATCCGCTATGTGTCGCCGGTCGGTATTGCGATCGTGTTTCTGAATTCGGTCGGGGTGTTTTAATTGGCCCGAGTCGAGAAATCCGCGTTGGTGCCGTTCTCGGCTCAGGCGATGTTCGACCTGGTGGCCGACGTCGAGCACTACAAGGATTTCCTTCCATGGTGCAGTGATTCTCAGCTCATCTCCAAGGCTGAAGACGAACTGTGCGGCAGGATCGAGGTGTCGCGGTTGGGAATAACGCAGGCGTTTTCGACCTGCAACCAACTCGATCCGCCGACGCGGATGGGTATCGCATTGCATGAAGGGCCGTTCAGGCGCCTGCATGGCGAATGGCAGTTCATTCCTTTACGTGAGGACGCCTGCAAGGTCGCCCTGGTTCTCGAATTCGAGTTCTCCGGCAAACTGATCGATGCGGCGTTCGGCAAGGTTTTTCACCAGGTGGCAAACTCGCTGGTGGCATCTTTTGTTCAGCGGGCACGCGAGGTCTACAGTGGTTGAACCGCAGATTACCGTCGAGGTGGTGTATGCAAGGCCAGGGGAGCAGGCTCTGGAACAATTGCATGTGCCGGCGAATGCGACCGTCGAGGCGGTGATTCGCCGGTCCGGCCTGCTGGAGCGATTTCCGGAGATAGATCTCGCCAGCAACAAGGTGGGGATCTTTGGCAAGGCGTCCGCGCTGGCGGCGACCCTGAACGACGGCGACCGGATCGAGATCTACCGGCCGTTGATCGCCGATCCGAAAGAGGCCCGCAAGAAGCGCGCGGCCGAAGGCAAGGTGATGAAGAAGGGTGCGCGCGAGCAGGATACAGAGGAATAAGCGCTCCTCCGATCAGCCCGCGGCCGATTACTCTTCCTTGCTTTCCAGTCCGACGCTGTTGAGCGTCCGCTGCCAAATGGTCTTGGCACCCGGATCCCAGTCCGGCACTGAAACCACGGCCTCTTTCTTCTTCTCCGTGCGTTCTTCCGGTGGCTGTGGGCGAGTGTCGCCGGTGATTCGTGACAGCCTGTCGTCTTCGAAGTAGACGGTCACCCGGCGGATCTCTACGGGCTTGCTGCCGATACCGAATGTATAGGCGTAGTCCCAGCGATCGACATGGAACACGTCGCTCAGCATCGGTGTACCCAACAGGAAGCGTACCTGGCGTTTGGTCATCCCGGGCTTCAATTCATTGACCTGTTCCTGGGTGACGACGTTGCCCTGTTGGATCTCGGGGCGGTAGATCAGGGGTGCCTTGTCCAGCGCATCGGGAATCACGTTGGTAACGCTTCCCA
>JAGRHB010000226.1 GCA_020445245.1 Gammaproteobacteria bacterium | reverse complement strand
ATACAATCCGCGCGCGTGCAATTCCCTGGCGATGCTGCCAGGCATGCTGGCGCGCCATCCGCATGCCCCGGCGACACACAGCCAGGGCTTCATGGCGTGCATGTACGAGCTGCAGGAGATGCTCAAGGACGTCACCGGCATGAAGTCGGTGTCGCTGGTCCCTGCCGCGGGGGCGCAGGGTGAATTTGCCGGCGTGGCGATGATCCGCGCCTACCACGATTCGCGTGGCGACACGGCGCGACGCGAGATCATCGTGCCCGATGCAGCGCACGGCACCAACCCGGCCACCGCAGTGATGTGTGGCTACACGGTGCGTGAGATCCCGACGCTGGACGACGGTGACGTCGATGTCGAGGCGCTGAAACAGGTGCTGGGTCCACAGACCGCCGGCATCATGCTGACCAACCCGTCGACGGTCGGCGTGTTCGAGCGTCGCATCACCGAGATCGCTCGCCTGGTCCACGAGGCCGGCGGGCTGCTGTACTACGATGGCGCCAATCTGAACGCGATCCTCGGCAAGGTCCGGCCCGGTGACATGGGCTTCGACGTGATCCACATGAACCTGCACAAGACCTTCTCGACACCACACGGTGGCGGCGGACCCGGCGCCGGCCCGGTGGGCGTGAGCCAGCGCCTGATCCCGTTCCTGCCGGTGCCGATGGTCGGCTTCGACGGGCACGACTATTTCTGGCTGACGGAAAAGGAATGCCCACAAACCATCGGCAAGCTGTCGGCGTTTGCCGGCAACGCCGGGGTGCTGCTGCGGGCCTACGTCTATGCCCGCATGCTGGGGCGCGAGGGCATGGTGCGCGTCGCCGAATACGCCACGCTCAACGCCAACTACCTGGCGAAGCGCCTGGCAGATGCCGGATTCGAGCTGGCTTATCCCAGGCGTCGTGCGACCCATGAGTTCATCATCACGCTGAAGCGGCAGGCGAAAGAACTCGGCATCACCGCGATGGATTTCGCCAAGCGCCTGCTCGATCACGGCTATCACGCGCCGACCACCTATTTCCCGTTGCTGGTACCCGAATGCTTTCTGGTGGAACCGACCGAGACCGAGGCAATGGATGCGCTGGACGGATTCGTCGAGGCGATGAAAAAGATCCAATCCGAGGCGGAGAACACGCCCGATGTGGTCAAGACGGCCCCGCACAGCCTGCCGGTCAGGCGGCTCGATGACGTCCGCGCGGCACGGGAACTCGATCTGCGATGGAACCAGGGCTCCTGACCGGGCTGTCTCGGAACCGCAGTTTTCGAATGGCATAATCCCCGGCTTTTTACACCACCGGCTGGCGCGAGATGTCTGAATACAATGCCACGGGCGGGCTGACCCGGATCATCCGGGCCTTCGGCTATTCCTTCCAGGGGTTTCGCGCCTGTTACCGCCACGAGGCGGCATTCCGCCAGGAGGCTCTGGTCGCGGCCGCGTTGCTGCCGCTGGGCCTGTGGCTGGGTGACAGCGGTGCCGAGAGATCCCTGTTGGTTGGCAGCTGGCTGTTGGTGATGGTCGTCGAACTGCTCAACTCCGCGATCGAGGCGACCGTCGACCGCTTCGGGCCCGAGCACCACAAGCTGTCGGGCCGGGCCAAGGACATCGGCTCTGCGTCAGTGTTTCTGGCCATCAGCCTGGCGGTCCTGGTATGGGGCCTGATCCTGATCCCCCGGCTGTAACCGGGCCGCCTGCGGCCACGCACAAAAAACCCCGCGACCGGCGCGGGGTTTCGTGGGGCGGTGAGGCCAAACTCAGTTGTAAAGATACTTCGGGTTGCCCGCTCCGCGCTGGCTGAGTGCCTGATCCTTACCCAGCATGCCTTGGCCTTCCGCCTGCTTGGCGAGGTCGACAGCCGTGCCGAAGTTGCCTTCCGCAGCCGCTTTTTCGGCCTCCCCGATCAGCTTGCCGGTGTCACGCCATTCACCGCCCACCGCGCTGGCTGCCTGCTGTGCGGCCTTGGCCGCGGCGATGGCCGCGTCGGCGTCCGATTTGTCAGTGGCGAGTGCAGCGCCGCCGGTCATCAGGCCGCCGATCAGTACTGCCAATGCGAGTTTATTCGTCAGCATGGGATTCCTCCGGGTTTCAGGTTATTGAGATTTCACAGGGTCGCGTCTGCGCGCGCTCTTGCCGCGGTGTCCAGCACCTTGGGCAGATAATCCGCGCATACGGTAACATCCCACTGCGCTTTGCGCATTATCCGCGTCGCCTGCCCGGAAGGAACAGCTCCCGGGTCACCACGGAGCCCCGGGCTGGGACGCAAACACAAAGTATTACAAGGGCTTGTCCTATGTCAGCACTGATCTGTGGTTCCATGGCTTTTGACACCATCATGGTGTTCCAGGACCAGTTCAAGAACCACATTCTTCCCGATCAGGTGCACATCCTGAACGTGTCGTTCCTGGTGCCGGAGATGCGGCGCAACTTCGGCGGATGCGCCGGAAACATCGCGTTCAATCTGCAGTTGCTCGGTGGTGACGGTCTGCCCATGGGGACTGTTGGCAGCGATTTCGCGCCTTACGCCGCGTGGCTGGACAGGCACGACATCCGCCGCGATGCACTGCTCGAGATTGAGGGTAGCTATACGGCGCAGGCCTATATCACCACCGATCAGGACGACAACCAGATCACCGCGTTTCATCCGGGGGCAATGAACTTCGCCCACGAAAACCGGGTCGACCAGTTCAACGGTGTAACGCTCGGCATGGTGTCGCCGGATGGCCGCCTCGGGATGGTGGAGCATGCCGAGCAGTTTGCCGCTGCTGGCATACCGTTCATTTTCGACCCCGGTCAGGGCATGCCGATGTTCGACGGCAGGGACCTCGATCGTTTCGTGTCGCAGGCAACCTGGCTGGCATTCAACGATTACGAGGCGAAGTTGATGCAGGAACGCACCGGCCGGTCGCCGGCGCAGTTGGCGCATGAGGTCGAGGCGGTCATCGTGACCCGTGGCGGTCAGGGCTCCACGATCTATGCTGACGGTAAGGTAATTGAGATCCCGCTGGCGCCGGCACAGCACCTGGTCGATCCGACCGGTTGCGGCGATGCCTACCGCGGCGGCCTGCTGTATGGGCTGCAGAATGGCATGGATTGGGACGTGACAGGGCGCATTGCCGCGCTGATGGGGGCGATCAAGATCGAGCACGCCGGCACCCAGAATCACGCGTTCAGCCGGTCAGACTTCGATGCCCGGTTCAAAGAGACCTTCGGCTTTTCTCTCTGACGGCCCGCAAAGGTTACGACAGGTTCACGCGCAGGAGATTTCGTTTGGCAGACGCAGACAACGCATCCGGATTGGACGGGCTTCTCAACTACGAGGCTGCTGTCGAGCAACTGGTCGGGGCGGCCGAACCGTTGACCGACCGGCGCACCCTGGGACTGAGGGATGCGCTCGGGTACGTGCTGGCTGAGCCGGTGATCAGCACGATCGATGTCCCAGGCTGGGATTACAGCGCGATGGACGGCTACGCGGTGCGTAGCGGCGACTGTACGGTGCCGGGTGCGCAATTGCCGGTATCCCAGCGGGTACCGGCCGGTGTGTCGCCGCAGCCGCTTGCCGTCGGCAGCGCCGCACGGATATTCACCGGCGCACCGATTCCTGCAGGTGCCGACGCCGTGGTGATGCAGGAAGAGTGCACGGCGGTCGATGGCGATGCCGTGCAGATCGGGGTGGCCGTGCCGCCCGGTGCCAATATCCGCCGGCGCGGCGAGGACATCACGGCTGGCGGTGAGGTGGTGCTCGCTGGTACCCGCCTGCAGCCGCAGCACCTCGGGCTCGCGGCGGCGGTCGGGGTCGCGCAGCTGAACGTGTGCCGCAGGCCGCGTGTCG
>JAGRHB010000225.1 GCA_020445245.1 Gammaproteobacteria bacterium | reverse complement strand
AAAGATCGCTCCGCACTGGGTTTGATCCGATATGCAGAGGCCAAAGGCAGTTTGAAACCGGGGATGACGTTGGTGGAATCCTCTTCCGGGAATACCGCCATTGCCCAGGCGATGCTCGGCGGGCTGATCCACAACATCGGCGCACTGCCGATCCTGACCAAGATCGACGAACGTTGGGGTTATGATGCCGACCCGCACCTGATCAGCGCGCTGATCGACGAACTTGCGCCCGAGATTGGCGGGCGTATCCTCAAGCACTGGAACTTCGCCGATTCCCTGGCCAATATCCCGACCGCCTGCTACGACCTCGATTACGACCCGGGCCCGTTCCCGACCTATGCCGACATCGTCCTGGTGGCACGCCTGCAGAATCTGGCGGCAAAAGGCAGTGCCGAGGCGCAGGCGGGTTGGGCCAACATCCCCGCTTTCGGCAAGATCGGCGTCGAGTCGGAGGTCGTGATAATCAATATGGAAGGCCCGGCGGAAGAGATCGCCGAGGTCCGCAGCATGTTGGAGGGTTGATCCGATTCGGCCCAGACCTTTCGCCGCCGGGACCCGACTGCAATAATCCACGGCACGAATTTCATTTCTACCGACCGGGATGTCCGCCTTGCCGCCTGCTGCTGATCGCGACGACCCCCGCCCACTCATCGCCCACGTGATCTATCGCCTGCAGGTCGGCGGGCTCGAGAATGGCGTCGTCAACCTGGTCAACCGGATGCCGGTGGATCGATACCGACATGCGATCGTCTGCCTGACCGAGGCGACCGACTTCCGTCAACGCATCGAGCGCAGCGACGTCGGGGTCTACGAGATGCACAAGCGGCCCGGGCAGGACCTGGGAAGCTGGCGGCGACTTTACCGACTGTTTCGCAACATAAGACCAAGCGTCGTGCATACCCGGAACATCGGTTGTCTCGAGGCGCAGATCCCGGCCCGGCTGGCCGGGGCGCCATGCCGAGTGCACGGCGAGCACGGTTGGGACATCAACGACCCTGATGGAAACAACCGCAAGTACCAGTGGCTGCGCCGCCTGCACAACCCATTGATACATCGCTTCATCGCACTGTCCAAGGAACTCGAACACTACCTGCATAGCCGTGTCGGCATATCCCGGGACAAGATCAGCCGCATCTACAACGGTGTCGACAACGGGCGTTTTCACCCGGGCCGAAGCACCGTGCTTCCGGCCGGTTTTGCCACAGCAGACAGCTTGGTGTTCGGCACCGTCGGGCGCATGCACGGCGTCAAGGACCAGGTGAACCTGTGCCAGGCGTTCATTCTGCTGTGCCGCAACAACCCGGCACTGGCCGATCGTATGCGCCTCGTGCTCATCGGTGAGGGCCCGCTGCGCGACACCTGCCAGACACTGCTGGATGTGGCCGGACTTGCCTCACAGGCCTGGCTCCCGGGCAGCCGTTCCGACGTCCCGGAGACCATGCGCGCGCTGGACGTGTTCGTCCTGCCCTCTCGGGCGGAGGGGATCTCGAACACCATACTGGAGGCCATGGCCAGCGGTCTGCCGGTTGTCGCCACCGATGTCGGCGGCAACGCGGAGCTGATCGACGCAGGCCGCACCGGTGCATTGGTGCCGGCCGGCGATCCCGCGGCACTTGCCGATCAAATGGCCGTCTACGCGATAGACCACGAGCTTCGCGGCAGGCACGGTGCCGCCGGATGCCAGCGGGTCGCCGGACAGTTCAGCATGACGCAGATGACAGGCGCCTATGGCGCCGTTTACGACCGACTCATGGAGACGCGTGTTTACGCGCACTGAAACGATATGTGTGGCATTGCCGGAATCTTCAATACCCGCAACGAGGACATACCGCAGATCGAGCTGATCAACCGGATGACCGATGCGATCACCCATCGCGGCCCGGACGAATCGGGCATTCACCTCGAGCCCGGGCTTGCACTCGGCCACCGCCGGCTATCGGTCATCGACATTGCAAGCGGGCAACAGCCGCTTTTCAATGCAGACCGCAGCGCCGCGATCGTGTTCAACGGCGAGATCTACAACTTCATGCAACTGCGGCCGGAGTTGGAGGCGCTCGGCTACCGGTTCACGACAAACTCAGACACCGAAGTCATCCTGCACGCCTGGCAGGCATGGGGCAGCCAATGCGTACAGCGTCTGCGCGGCATGTTCGCATTCGCCGTCTGGGACCAGAAGCGGCGTCACCTGTTCCTGGCGCGTGATCGTCTCGGCATCAAGCCTCTGTACTACGCCCTGCTACCCAACGGACACTTCGTGTTCGGTTCGGAACTCAAGGCCCTGCTGCCACACCCGGCATTGCCGCGCGAGCGCGACCCGATGGCGATCGAGGACTACTTCGCCTACGGCTATATCCCGGAACCCAGGACCATATTCTCGGGCGTGCGCAAACTTCCGCCCGGCCATACCCTGCTGATCGAGAAGGGCCAGACCCTGCTCCCCAGAGCCAATCAGTACTGGGACATTCCGTTCGCCGACAACGGACTGGCGACGCAGGACAGCGCGCAAAGCGAACTGATCGGGCGGCTGCGCGAGGCGATCGACATCCGCCTGGTGGCCGAGGTGCCACTGGGGGCGTTCCTGTCCGGCGGCGTGGATTCCAGCGCCATCGTCGCATTGATGGCAGGGCTGGTCGATCAGCCGGTCAAGACCTGTTCGATCGGTTTCGACGTCCCCGAGTTCGACGAGACCGCGTATGCCCTGAAGGTCGCCGAGCGCTATCACACCGACCACCGGACAGACACGGTGAAGGCCGACGACTTCGCGCTGGTCGACAGGCTGGGATGGCTGTTCGACGAACCCTTCGCCGACAGCTCGGCGATGCCGACCTACCGCGTCTGCGAGGCCGCGCGCAAGCGGGTCACCGTGGCGCTGTCCGGTGACGGCGGCGATGAGAACCTGGCCGGTTATCGACGCTACCGTATGCACATGGCAGAAGAGCAACTGCGCAGCCGCCTTCCGCTGGGTCTGCGCAAGGCGATCTTCGGACCGCTGGGCGCGATCTATCCCAAGGCGGACTGGGCACCCCGTTTCCTGCGCGCCAAGACCACATTCCAGTCCCTGGCCAGGGACAGCGTGGGCGCCTGGTTCCACAGCGTCTCCCGGATGACCGATGAACAGCGACACGCCCTGTTCAGCCCGGCACTGCGCAGCGAGCTGGGAGGCTACAACGCGGTCGAAGTCCTGCGTGGACACGCCGCCCGGGCGCCGACCGACCACCCCCTTTCACTGGTCCAGTACCTCGACCTGAAGACTTTCCTGGTCAGTATCCTGCACAAGGTGGACCGGGCCAGCATGGCGCACGCACTCGAGGTCCGCGTGCCACTGCTGGACCACCAGCTGGTGGAATGGATGTCCGGGTTGCGCCCGGAATGGAAACTCGCCGGCGGCGACGGCAAGCACCTGTTCAAACAGGCACTCAAGCCCTTTCTGCCGGACGACATCATGTACCGGCCAAAGCAGGGTTTCTCGATACCGCTCTCACAGTGGTTCCGCGGGCCTCTTCGCGAGAAGTACCAGCGTGAAGTCCTTGGTGAATCCATGACCGACAGCGGGCTGTTCAACAACGACTACCTGAGTCAGTTGCTGCAGCAACACGACAGTGGATTGAGGGACAACAGCGTGGTCATGTGGGAACTGCTGATGTTCGCCTTGAGCGACCGACACCTCGCATCCCACTGATCGCCGGGGTGCCCCCTGTGTGTGGGGCACCCCGAGCAATCCGGTTCGCTATCCGTACATCAGGCCCTGGCTTTCAGCGCCGCATGAGCCGCCGCCAGACGTGCCACCGGGACGCGTGGTGCTGAACACGAGACGTAGTTCAGG
>JAGRHB010000224.1 GCA_020445245.1 Gammaproteobacteria bacterium | reverse complement strand
CCTTCGGGACCTTAAATACCAGCGCACGGGAGTAATGCATGGCCTGGAATGAACCGGGTGGTGGAAACCGCGATCCTTGGAACAACAAGGGCGGGGACCAGGGACCACCGGACCTCGATGAAGTCGTCCGCAAGCTACAGGAGAAAATGGGTGGCCTGTTCGGCGGCAAGCGTCGTGGTGGCGGCAATGGTGGCGAGGGCGGCGGTTCCGCCGGCAGCGCCGGTAAAAAGGGTATCGGCCTGATCATCGGGCTGGTCGTGCTCGCGGTTTTGGCGATGGAGGCCTTCTACATCGTGCAACCGGCCGAACGTGGAGTGGTCAAGCGTTTCGGCGCCTACCACATCGTGACCGCGCCGGGTCCACATCTGAAACTGCCGTTCATCGACACGGTTGACGTGGTCAACGTCGATCAGGTGAACAAATTCCAGCATCGGGCGCAGATGCTGACCAAGGACGAGAACATCGCGGATGTGACACTCGAGGTGCAGTTCCGCATCCAGGACGCCGCCGATTTCCTCTTTCAGGACGCCGACCCGGGTGCGACCATCCATGGCGCGATGGAGTCGAGCCTGCGTGAGGTCATCGGCAAGAGTCGCCTGGATGACATCATCACGGAGAACCGCAGCGCGATCGCGATCTCCGTGCAGCAGGGTACGCAGGCGCTGCTTGACCTGTACCGGACCGGGCTGATCGTCACCAACGTCAACATCCAGCGCGCCGAGGCGCCGGAGCAGGTGGCCGAGGCGTTTGCCGACGCGATCCGAGCGCGTGAGGACAAGGAGCGACTGCAGAACCAGGCCGAGACCTACGCCAACGACGTGGTGCCGCGTGCCCGCGGCGAGGCGGCACGCCTGGTCGAGGACGCGAAGGGTTACAAGGCCCGGGTGATTGCCGAGGCAGATGGTGAATCTCAGCGCTTCCTGGCGCTGTTGCGAGAGTATGAAAAGGCCCCGAGCGTTACCCGTGAACGGCTTTATCTCGAGACCATGCAGGACGTGCTGCGCAATACCGGCAAGGTCCTGCTGGACGTGAAAGAGGGCAGCAATCTGACCTACCTGCCACTCGACCGTATGCTCCAGCCGAGCACGCGGACTGCAGAGTTCAAGGCCCCCGACTCGCCGCGTATTGCGCTGCCGCCCACCAACAATCAGCGCGGCAGCGGTTCGTCGAACGACGGACGGAGTTTTGACCGCTCGCGGAGGGAACGTTAATGAATTCCGGAAAAGGTATGTTGGCGGTTGTCGTTCTTGCCTTCCTGGCATTCGTCGGCAGTTCTGCGCTGTTCGTCGTACAGGAACAGCAGCTGGCTTTGTTGCTTCGACTGGGTGAAATCGTCGATGCGGACTTCAAGCCAGGTCTGCATTTCAAGGTGCCGGTGATCCAGGACGTGGTGAAGTTCGACAAGCGCATCCAGACCCTGGACGCCAACCCCGAGCGCTTCCTCACCGTCGAAAAGAAATTCGTTGTGGTGAACTCCTATGCCAAGTGGCGTATTGCCGACGTCGCGCAGTTCTTCCGCTCGACCCGGGGCAGCGCCGATGCCACGTCCCGCCTGCTTTCGGCGCGTATCAATGCGGCGTTGCGTGACGAGTTCGGCAAGCGCACGGTGCAGGAGGTGGTGTCAGGTGAGCGTACCGAGATCATGGCCACGCTGGCCCGCAATGCGAACGAGCAGGCGGCCGACCTGGGTGTCGAGATTGTCGACGTGCGTATCAAGCAGATCGACTTCTCGGAAGACATCAGCGAGAACATCTATGAGCGGATGCGCACCGAGCGTCACCGGGTGGCCGCGGAACTGCGTGCGCAGGGGGCTGAGGCCGCAGAACGTATCCAGGCGGATGCCGACCGGCAACGCGTCGAGATCGTATCCAACGCCTACCGCGACGCCGAGTTGCTGCGCGGCGAGGGTGATGCGCAGGCGGCCGAGACCTATGCCAAGGCGTTCGAGAAGAACGCCGAGTTCTATTCCTTCTGGCGCAGCCTCACTGCCTACCGTGACGTCTTCTCGGATGGCGGCAGCATGATGGTGCTGGACCCGGAATCGGAGTTTTTCCGGTATTTCAGGGCCGACGGCAACCGCTGACGCAACTGGCGGGTGATCGAACGAGGCCGGGGCCTTATCGCCCCGGCCTTTTTCTTTCGGGGCCAGTCGCAAATGGACAATGTGGAATCGATCTGGGAAAATTCGCGCCGTTTGGTGATCGCGGACTTGCCCGCAGTCACCGGTGGTCGAACCGACAACGGCCGGGTATCCGGGAACCTGTAGATCCGACAGGCCCCAGCCCCGGCTTTTTTATGGACGGAGCGATGTGGCAGGACCTCTGGGCGGCGTTGGCGCTGATGCTGGTCATCGAAGGCATACTGCCGTTCGCCAACCCGGCCGGGTTCCGCAGGCTGTTGCGGATGGCGGGTGAGATGGATGACAGGTCGCTGCGCAATGGCGGCCTTTTCACGATGCTGGCCGGGTTGGTGTTGTTGTACCTGGTGCGTTGAGGAACCCGAAACGAGACATGAACAAAGCGTCCCTTACCCGTATTGCCGGCCGCCGACCCGCAGATCGGCGCCGTTGCCCGCTGTTGCCTGCGACAGACCTGGGACCGCAGTGATGGGCCCCCGCCCGTTCTCTATGCGCCAGTGATACCTGGAGACCCTGAGCAAGTGATCCAAGACAACACCTGGCTGTTGCCCGAAGGCATCGACGAACTGCTGCCCGCGCAGGCACGCACCCTCGAGACGGTACGTCGCGCGCTGCTCGACCGGTATGCCTGCTGGGGTTACCAGCTGGTAATGACGCCGTTCATCGAATTTCTCGAGTCGTTGCTGACCGGTACCGGCAGGGACCTCGAGCTGCAGACGTTCAAGCTGACCGACCAGGTGAGCGGCCGCCAGCTTGGTGTACGCGCCGATATCACCCCGCAGGCGGCGCGCATCGATGCGCACCGGCTGCGTCACGAGGCGCCGACCCGGTTGTGCTACATCGGCAGTGTGCTTCGCACGCGGGCCGACGGCCTGTCCGGCTCGCGCAGCCCGCTACAGATCGGTGCGGAGCTGTACGGACACGCGGGTGCCGAGAGTGACGTCGAGATCGTCTGTCTGATGATGGAGACGCTGCGCCTGGCCGGCCTCGACGACATCTACCTGGACTTGGGCCATGTCGGTATCTACCGCGCATTGGCGCACGCCGCCGGCCTCAGTGACCGCCAGGAGGCGCAGTTGTTCGAGGCCCTGCAGCGCAAGGCGACGTCCGAGATCGGCGGGCTGCTCGACGGCTTCGGGCTGGATGGCGGCATGCGCGATATGTTGTTTGCACTGGCAGAACTGAACGGCGGCGACGAGGTGTTGCCTCGCGCGCGCGAACTGCTGGCGCGGGCGCCGGCCGAGGTCGCCGTGGCGATCGATTACGTCGAGCAGGTGGCTGCGCAACTGCGCCGTTGTCAGCCGGATCTGCCGGTACATTTCGATCTGGCGGAGCTGCGTGCCTATCACTATCAGACTGGTGTGGTGTTCGCCGCGTTCGTCCCGGGCGAAGGACAGGAGGTCGCGCGCGGGGGGCGCTATGACGAAATCGGCGATGTCTTCGGCCGGGCGCGTCCGGCAACCGGGTTCAGCGCCGACCTCAAGACCTTGATACGCCTGGGTAGCCGTACGCCGGAGCCACTCGATGGCGCAGTGCTGGCACCTGCCGGTGATGAATCCGGACTTTCGCAGAAGGTCGCCGAGTTGCGGGCCGCTGGCCGCGTGGTGATCCGCGAACTGCCTGGACAGGCTGGTGATCCGTCCCAGATGGGTTGTGCATACCGTTTACAGAAACAGGCCGGGAGCTGGGCAGTCGTCCCACTCTAG
>JAGRHB010000223.1 GCA_020445245.1 Gammaproteobacteria bacterium | reverse complement strand
GCGACCTCGTCGGCGAGTGCCTGCCGGGTCTCCGGTGCGTTGAGCAGCTGTGCGAACCGGTCGGCGTCCAGGCCCAGTTGCGTGGCCAGTGAGATCAGCGTGCTGTCGTCCGAAGGGTTGAGCGCCAAAAGGTAGTAGGCGCGCTGGATGGCGTCGATCATCGGTGCCTCGGCGTCGCTGTCGAGTCGACGCGCGGCGATCACGGCACGGCATGCAGGCCAGGTGCTGCGCCTCGGCCCGGCATCACGCCAGAAATCGAAATTGAACTCCGTACCCGGAATTCTCTGCTGGATGCGGCGCCAGGTGTCCTGCAATCGGGTCTGCATCTCTGCCGGCATCGGCTGATCCGAGTCGGCCGCCAGGCCGCCGAGCAGCCGCATGACCGTCGCCTCACCGCTGAGTGCATCGCACAGGCGCTCGAACGTCGGGCGAAATCCCCAGCACCAGGAGCACATCGGATCGTGCACGTAGATCAGAGTGCGCGTGGTGGTCATAAGCACAATGCCCGGCAGGCGGGTTTGAACTTCATCGGTGGATCGGGTTCCAATGTCGCGCAGCAGCGTCATCGCCAAGTTACACGGCAAATGAAACCAATGCCAGAACAGGACACCACACAACGCACCGGCAGGGTAATGCTGATCGCCGCATGGGTCGGCGGTCTGGTCTTGTTGACACTGTTGTTCCAGGACGTATTGGAAACACGCTTCAACCCAAACGGTGAACCGCTGGTGCGGGCGGGCCAGGACGGCCGTAGCGAAGTCGTGCTCGAACGCAACGCGCAGGGCCACTATGTGGCGAACGGGTTCATCAACGGGTACCCGGTCACTTTCCTGGTCGATACCGGTGCGACCGATGTGGCGTTGTCGGAGGCCCTGGCCGAGCGCCTGCGATTGCAGCGTGGCGGTGGCGCGATCAGTCAGACGGCGAACGGGCCGGTTGCGGTATGGCAGACGGTACTCGACCAGGTGCGGATAGGCTCGATCGCACTCGGTGATGTCCGTGCCTCGATTCTGCCGGCGATGCGTGCCGACGACCCGGTGCTTCTGGGGATGAGTTTTCTGCGTCAGGTCGAACTGGTGCAGCGCGAGGGACAGTTGCTGCTGCGACGCTGAGCCCGCGATGCGGGCGAAAAAAACGCCGCAAAATGCGGCGTTTTTCAACCTTCGGTCGGCCGCGTCTATTTTCCGATTGTATCTTTCAGTGCTTTCAATGCGGTCACGCGAACCACTGTCGATGCCGGCTTGGCGGCGATCTTCATCGGTTCACCAGTCGCCGGGTTGCGGCCCATGCGGGCCTTGCGCGCCGGTTTCTTCACGCGGCGGATCTTGACGCCGGTGTCCGGAATGGTGAATTCACCGGAACCACGCTTCTTCATGTGGGCTTCGACCATCGCACCAAGCGAGGACAGGACATTGCCCACGTCTTTCTTGGACAGCCCTGTGCTCTCGGACAGCGCGGTGATGATCTGGGTCTTGGTCTGCTTGCTGGCGATGGCTTTCACTGCGGGCGCAGCGGCTGCCGTCTTGGCCGCGGCTTTCTTCGCAGCGGCTTTCTTTTTCACTGCCATGTATGACTCCTGCTCGATTGGTGGGAAACCGCAGAAAACATAGCATAGAAAAACGCGGTCCAATACATGGATATGCCTTGTTTCATGGTCTGGATCGCAAAAAAGCAAGAGCGACTATGCTAACAATTACCGGTTGTGAGCCGGGGGGGTGCCTGGCGGCCGATCGACAAGCGGGTCAGCCAGGGTCGCGGTCAACTCAATTGCTCAAGATCACCTTGGTCGGAGTCGATAAGGACTGACGTACCCCGTTTCCCTGGGCACCACCGGAACAGCACGGACTAATGGATACCGCCACCCGCATGTCAGACTCAGCCTCCAGTGAGGAAATGGCGCACCTGCGCGCCCTCGTACCGCTACACGCCCTGCCCGACGACGCGCTCGGCGAGCTGCTGGAAAAGGCACGGTTCGAGTCCATCGCCAAGGGCAGGATGCTGTTCGAGCAGGGCGACACCGACCATGAACACGTCTATCTGCTGAACGGCTCGATCGTCCTCCTCAGCGACCGTGCGGTGGTCGACAAGGTAAGCGCCGGGAGCGACACGGCGCGTTTCCCGCTCGCCCATCAACTGCCACGCAAGCAGTCGGCGCGGGCAAAATCAGACGTGCGGATCGCGCGCATCGACAGCCGGTTGCTGAGTGACGCACTGGCGCGCACCCAGACCGTCGATTACCAGGTCTCGGACCTCGACGATGCCTCGGAAGACGACTGGATGAGCATGTTGCTGCAGTCCCGCGTTCTGCAGCAGGTGCCTGCGTCCAATATCCAGCGTGTGATGATGAGTGTCGAGCAGGTTGAGGTCGCCGCCGGTGAAGACCTGGTCAGGCAGGGTGATCCGGGTGATTACTATTACATGTTGACCCGGGGTCGCGCAGTGGTACGGCGCGATGCCGGCGATGGCAAAGGTCCCTGCGAACTTGCGACACTGGGGCCGGGCGATGCCTTCGGCGAGGAAGCCCTGCTGTCGGACAGCCCGCGGAATTCCACGGTGACGATGCTGCAGGATGGCGAGGTGCTGCGCCTGAGCAAGCAGGATTTCCTCGATCTGATCCACAATCCACTGCTCGATCGCATCGACATGCAGACTGCACAGGCCAAGGTCGACCGCGGGGCCATCTGGCTGGACCTGCGGAGTAGTGAGCAGTACGACGAGTCCCACCTGCCCGGGGCGATCAACTTCCCGTTTGAGTCGTTGCGCTACCAGGCTGCCAGTCTTGCCCCGGACGGTCACTATGTCCTCTACAGCAACACCGGCGGACGCGCGATGGCAGGCGCCTTTCTGCTGATCGAGCGCGGCATCGAGGTATCGGTGCTCGAGGGGGGTATTCGCGACGGCGAGACCACACCGGCGCTGACACAGGCCGCAGCTCCGGCCGTGGCCGTGTCGGAAGATCATCTGGCTCATTCGCGAATCCGCGAGGCCGAACAACGCGCCGAGGAACTAGAGGAGCGCCTTAAAGCAGTCGAGCGGGTCAAGCAGGATGCCGAGGCCGAGCGCCAGCAGCACCTGCAGCAGGTGCGCGCGGCAGTCGATCAGGCACGGCGCAAGCTGGTCGAGACCGAGGAGCAGAAACGCGAGGCCCTGGCCGCACAGGAAAAGGCCTACGCAGATATGGAGCGCCTCACCAGTAGCCTGGAGCAGGTCGAAAGCGAGCGCGCTTCGCTGCAGGGTCGCATGGCCGAGATCGAGGGTCTGGACAAACAGCTGCAGACCCGGTTGGCGAAGGCCGAGCGCGAGCTGATTGGAGAACGCGAACGGGCCGAGTCGGCAACCAGCAGCCTCGAAGACCTGTCTGCACGCCTGTCCGAGATCCTCGAGCAGCGCGAACAGGAGCGTGAGCAGCATGCGCGTGAGCGCGGTGAGCTGAAGGAAGAGATGACCGCGCTGCAGATGGACCTGGAGCTGGCGCAGGCGGATATGCAGGAACTGCAGGATAGTCTGAACGCGCGCAAGGCCGGCGAGGCCACCGAAACTGCGGTGCTCGACGAATTGCAGCAGCGCCTGGATGCGGCGGAGGCCGCGGGTGAGGCACTGCGCGCAGCACGTGATGATCTGCAGGCAGGGCGTGATGCGCTGATCCTGGAGCGTGACGATCTGGCGCAGCGAATGGCGGAACTGGAGGCGCGGGCAGCCACGGACCTGACGCACGCCGAAGAACGCGCAGCCAAACTGGATGCGGCCCTGCAGGCGGCCGAGACCCGTGCGGCCGAGACGACCGGCGCCCTGCAGCTCGATTTGCAGGCCCTGCGCGACGAAAAGGCAGAGCTGCTCGGTCGTGCCGGTGCGGAAGGAG
>JAGRHB010000222.1 GCA_020445245.1 Gammaproteobacteria bacterium | reverse complement strand
CACAGTGTCGCGGGCTGCCGCGCCACGCACGACACCGGGGACCGGCATTCCCGAATCCATACAGCGGGCAAAACAAACCCCGCCGCAGCGGGGTGCGCGGTTGCATTTGAGAACGACCTACGCCGTTTTGGAGCCCTGCCTGGGGCGCCGGCAACCGAGCCCGGCCATGGATTATCCACACAATCCTGACACTCGTTCTGGCGCTTCTCCCCCTCTTTCATAGAGCCGCGTCGGCAGTCAGGTGTACAAACCGTCTAGCCGGCCGAAATCCCGGTCTTCCCGCACGACCGGGAGACGGCCTCAGCGCCCTGCATCGTCTACATGGTCCGCCACTTGACCGGCAAAAGGCGTGCCCAGCGTCCGCAATCCCTTTGCCACCCCTTCGCGATCCTGGACTGAGCGGTTCTGGCTGACCTTCCACTTGGCCTCCAGTCTCGTTATGTCGATCTCGAGGCCAACGATGGCGCCGAGCATCTTTTCCGTGAACCCGGTGGGCGCATCGGCAACCGACCAGGGATGGGGAAACGCCGACTCCTGGCGGCGCGTGAGCTGGTCCACGTGCGCTTTCAACCGATCGGGATCCTCAACCAGCCGGACAGCGCCATAGACGTGGACAGCGACATAGTTCCAGGTCGGCACCACCCTGCCACCGTCCTGCTTCGAGGGGTACCACGACGGAGTTATGTAGGCGTTGGCTCCCTGGAATATCACCAGCACCTGCGGCTCCCTGGACACCTCGCGCCAAACCGGATTCGCCCTCGCCACGTGCCCGACGAGCCTGCCATGAGGCCCCGCCTCTGCTACCAGCTCGAATGGAATGTGGTTTGCCGACAATCCGGTCGGCCCGACCGTGACGAGGGAACCCAGCGGGTTCGCCGCGATCAGCGCCTGGATCGCGCCGATCTCAGATTGCTCGAAATGTTTCGGGACGTACATGATTCTTCTGATTCCTCGATCACGTCTACGCCTGGCTTCACGGCCCCGCACGCGCGGCCCCATTGGCACAACAGCAGCAACGCCTTTCCCAGAACCCGCGTGGCACCAGACATCGGCGTGAATACAGCGAACGGTTCGACCGGAAAGTCAGGTGTTTTCACGTTGCGGGCAACTACGCAATTGCGATCGTCGGCTGCGCATTGCAGCGACGCCGGCGTTGCTACCGCGTCGACACGGCACTTGACAGGCCCAGCGGGTTGTTGGGGTCAATGCCGTCCATGAACGGCTTGCGCCGGTCACTGTGGGTCAGCTGGTAGACCAGCCCCATCCAGTTGCCAATCACCGCATGCGCGGTGTCACGCCAGGTATTGTCCAGGCCGGCAGTCAACAGCGCATCAGGGAAGTCCGGTATGGCGTCGCCAGCTGCCAATGAACGGTCCAGTCGCATCCTGTACTCACGCAGCACCGCCTCGTCGCGCGCGGTGAAATAGTTTTCGACGAACGGCGGAAACAGCGTGGTCTCGCCGCTTGCGTAGCGCATCACCTCGCGCTTGTACTCCTTCAGCAACGAAATGGTGTCGTACTCGGGATGCCCCTGGAAAAACACAAAGCGGAATCCGTCCTGGCTGGTGGCGAGGTGTACGCCGATGTCGCTCTGCGCCAGCACCCGCAGACCGGCGGCACCGAACTGCGCGCGTGACACGTCGTTCCAGCGCGAATGCGGCACATCGAAGCGGGTATTCACGTCATGGACCAGTGGGTGCATCCGATCAACGACGTGATGTGGGAAGACGCCCCAGGTCTTGTTCGGCCGCGGCATCCTGCGCTGGCCGTAACGGAACTCCAGCACCGCATGCGTCGCCAGGCAGCTGCACAGCGTCGATGTCACGTTGGTATAGGCCCAGTCGATCACCTCGATCAGTGGCTGCCAGAACGGCTGTTGCGACAGGTTGGGCCCGACCACGTTGGCACCGGTGATGATCAGCGCATCCAGTCCCTGCTCGCGCACCTGCCCGAAGGTATCGTAGAAGCGATCGATATGCTGTCGCGCGGAAGCACCACGTTGCAGCTCCGGCAGCGTGAACGGGTGCACGTAGAATTGTGCGATCGGGTTGCTCTCACCGACCAGACGGAAGAACTGCCGTTCGGTCGCCGCCAGCGCCTTGTCCGGCATCATGTTCAACAGGCCGATGTGCAGCTCGCGGATGTCCTGGTGCAGCGCACGGTCGGGCGGCAGCACATTGACCCCCTCCTCGCGCAGGCGCTGGAAGGTCGGCAGATCGTTGTGGGCGACTATCGGCATGCGACTATTGGCTGCGCGCGATCGCAGTTTCCAGCAGGCTGAGGAAATCCTGCTCATCGCGCACCTGTGCCACCTCCCGCGAGGTCACGGTGTAACCCTGTCTGGCAATCGTCTCGTAACGCGGCACCCGCGAGTGGAACAGGCGCGGAAACACCCAGCGGGTGAACGCGTCCGGGTCCATTTCCGCGGCATAACCCAGGCCGTTCTCATTCAGGTATACCTGCAACTGTTCGAGCAGAAAATCGGGGCGATAGTAGAGCGGCTTCGGATCGCTTTGTGCGCGCGCGATCAGCTTGCGCTCCTCCTCCTGGTCCGTCACCTGGATATAGAGCATCAGGGTGTGCCTTACCAGCAGGTCGATCACGCCGGGGTCATCCAGCTCACACAACGAGCCGCCGACGTCATTGATGAAACTCTGGTAGCCGTAGATCTTCTGTGCCTTGTCGATGAAGGACGGCACGTCGTGCATCGCGGCGATCTCCGCCTCACGGTACTGCGCCTGACGGCGCTGGAAATCCTCGAGCGGTACGCCCCCGAGTTCCGGGTTTCCGAGTTTGCCGACGAACGACAGCACAGGCCCGAGATCGGAGACCTTGATGTTGTTGCGGATATAGATCCAGTCGTTGCGCAGCAGCTGGCTGAGGAACGGCACCTGCATGGCCTGTTCCTTGATCAGGTCGAGGATGCTCTCGTCCAGATACCGGGTACCGATGCGATAGTCGCCCGAATAGTGGTACCAGTCGTGCCGGCGCAACAGTGCGGACAGGTAGGTCTTGCCCACGCCCGACATCCCCAGCAGGGTGACGTTCTTGTGGTTCCAGTTGCGGAACTCCTCGACGGTAAACTTCACTACTCGCTCCAGCTGCTCGAATCCAGCGGCGCATTATCCGTCATGCACCGCACCGGTGGAAATCCGCCGAAAGCGATCGCTGCGACTAAACGACCCGACGCAGGCGACCGTCTGCCGAACCGCCGGACGCCAGGTCGAAGCAGACGCCGGGCTCTGCGACGCGGTATCCCTGCGCACGCAGCATGTCCGCCGTTTCCGGTGACTCGTAGTGATACAGCACCAGGCGATCCCGCAGTCCCTGCGAATAGCATTTCGCGAGATCGGCCGACCCGGTGTGTGAGGGATTGGCGTCCAGGGCGCAGTCGTGGAATACCACCTCGCCATTGGCGGCGAAGCGCGCCAGCACCTCGGGAATCGGACGGGTATCACCGGTATAGACAAACCGCCCCTGCATGCCAAGCCCAAACGCCGCGCGATAGCCGTGATGGCTTACCGCAAACACGTCGAACAACAGCCCGACATGCCAGAAGTGCGCCCCGACCGGCACCAGCTGGAAGCGATCCCAGAAGTTCATTCCCCCTTCCGCCAGTTTGTACGGGTCTTCGGCCAGCTGCTGCTGCAGTCGCTCGATGATCGGTGCCGGAACGTACAGGCGTACCGGCCGCAGCGTCGGATATTCGCAGGCCAGCCGGTAGAACAGGCTCTCCAGACCGCCACTGTGGTCGAGGTGGGTGTGGGTGATGAAGATCGCCGTCGGCAGCCGACCGTACCGATCCAGGTAGGCCGGCACCACCGTGGCTCCGCAGTCGATCAGCAGCAGCGGTTGCGCCGCGTCC
>JAGRHB010000221.1 GCA_020445245.1 Gammaproteobacteria bacterium | reverse complement strand
TCCTGAACATGCGCGAAAAAATCGCTCGTCTACGTGGAATTACGCGACCTTTTGAGGTCCGTTTCGAGTATTGCTGAGTGGCGCGATTATCCGCCAGTAAGGACGTCGATTGCAATAAACCGATAGCCTCCCACGTTATGCTGCGGCGCACACAGCGGCGCCGAATCAGTGATTCGTGCCCCCACTGTGCCCGCGGCCGCCAATACACCGGGCGCGCAGAACCTACACGCACCCGGAGACAACGCGTTACCATGCGCGAAACAACCGCTGAGGATACGAGGAGCAAGGTCATATGCGTGGTGCCGGCCCGGTCATAGAGACCCGTCTCAAACATCTGGAAGCCCACCTCGAACAGGAGAACCCGGTTCTGCTGACCACGGTACAGAGCTTTCGTGAACTCGATACCGTGGCCTACCGAATGGGCCTGTTCAACCCCGAACAGTCATTTGCCACGCAGATCCCCTGGTGGCCGCTGATCTCAGTGCTCGGCACCTTCTCCGCGGGGAAATCGACGTTCATCAACCACTACCTGGGCAGCAAGCTGCAGCGCAGCGGCAACCAGGCGGTCGATGACAAGTTCACAGTGCTGTGCTTCAGCAGCCACTCGACCACCCACGCCCTGCCGGGCCAGGCGCTCGATTCGGACCCTCGATTCCCCTTCTACAAGATCAGTGGTGAAATCGAGAAGGTTGCCTCGGGCGAAGGATCACGCATCGATGCCTACCTGCAGCTGAAGACCAGCCCGAGCGCGGCGCTGCGCGGAAAGATCCTGATCGATTCCCCGGGATTCGATGCCGATGCGCAACGCACATCGACGTTGAAGATCACAGACCACATCATCGATCTATCCGACCTGGTGCTGGTGTTTTTCGATGCCCGCCACCCCGAGCCGGGCGCGATGCGTGACACACTCGACCACCTGGTCAGCAAGACAATCAACCGCGCCGATTCCGGCAAGTTCCTGTACATCCTCAACCAGATCGACACCACGGCGCGCGAGGACAATCCGGAAGAGGTGGTCGCGGCATGGCAGCGCGCGCTTGGCGAGCGCGGCCTCACCGCAGGGCGTTTCTTCACCATATACAACCAGGAGGCCGCCAGCCCGATCGCCGACGAGGCACTGCGCCGGCGTTTCGAGGGCAAGCGCGATGCCGACCTCGGAGAGATCCACGAACGCATGGCACAGGTGGAGATCGAACGTGCCTATCGCATTGTCGGCTCGCTCGAGAAGACCGCGCGCAGTTTCGAGGAGAAGGTCATCCCGGCGCTCGACCAGATGCTCGCGCGCTGGCGCAAACGCACACTGATCGGCGATGCGGTGGTAGCGGCACTGCTGATCGGCGGCTTCATCGCCATCACATCGAAACTCGGTCAATGGGACGGAATGCATTTGAACGCGGCCTGGTGGGATACCCTGACTGCGACGCCGATGAGCATGTATTTCACCGCGCTGGGCATCTACCTGTTGTGGTTGGCAGTGCATTACGGCGTGCGTCGCCTGGCCGCCAAGAGCCTGTTTGGGCCAGCTGAGAGGCTCGGTCAGAAGCTGGGCATACGCGGCAGTCTGGGGTCCGCATTTGCTGCCAACACCAGGTTCTGGCGGAGCATATTCGCCCGTCATCCTGCCGGCTGGTCCAGGCGCAGCCGCCGCCGCATCCAACGGGTGCTGGAGGACGCCGATCGCTACGTACAGGATCTGAACGACCGCTTCACCAACCCGTCAGGCAATCCGCCACTGGATGTGGAGACCGCCCGACTCGACGAACCGGACGACATAGGCCCGCTGCCGACGCCAGCGACCGCCGGCAGTCACGACTGAACCTTGCGGACGCCGTGGGTGGTCAGGCGAGCGATCGCGCCAGCAGCGTGAGGGATTGGTACCTGTCGACGAAGGCACTGGAGCGGTATTCGCAATAGGTGTCATCGACACCGGCCACCCTCAGCAGATCAGAGCGCCCGGCCACCACGCCGGCCAGCCACAGCCGTGCGGCACGGAGCACGTGCAGCATCGGCGCCGCTTCCTCCGGAGGCTGGGCACTGGCGAAATGCTCGATGCAATCACCCACAATGGCCGGCAGCTGCCAGTGACGTGCCAGGAAGGCACCAGCCTCCCAGTGGTCGACACCGATCAGGGTGCGCTCATGATCCTCCAGCGAGCTGCCCGGATCGTCCTGCAGGCGTTTCAGTGCCGCGTCCAGTTCGCGCGGCCACAGATGCACCAACAGCAACTCACCCAGGTTGTGCAGCAACCCGACCAGGTAGGTCGCATCCGGGTCGGGTGGATGCGGGGTACTCGACGCCCGGGCCAGGCCACTCGCCAGATCCGCCGTTCCCAGAGCCATGATCCAATATTCCTGCATGTCGAACCGATGGCAGGCCGAGGTGTTCAGACCACCGGTCAGCGCCATACCGAACGCAATATTGCGCACGACGTTGAGGCCGAGGACGCTGACAATCGCGCCCTTTACGGTCAATACCGGTTTACGCGGCGCGTAGAAAGCGGAATTCGCAGTGCCGAGGATCCGCGCACTCAGGGGAGGATCGGTTTCAATCGCCCGCGACAGGGCATCGATATCCACATCCGGGTCTGCCGCCATCGCCAGCAGTGTCGCAGCGGTCGCCGGCAGCGGCGGGATGGACTCGACCTTTATCAATTGTTGAAGCGGCGATTTTTCGTTTTGCACTGGGCCACACGGCAGCATCTTCGATTTTGTCGCTGAGTGCAGCGGCAGATTGCGGGAATTCTTGACATGCACACCTCCCCCAGCGGGGAGATCGCAGACACCTGGACCAAGTGCTCGAATATGACCGTTTGTTGACAAGGTGTAGCATCGACACTATCTTTCGTCGTGTACGAACGACACTTAGTCCGACATGCGCATACCGAAAGAGACGTTCAGCTATCCCTACCCGCACCCGGCGGTGACCACTGACGTGGTGGTGTTCACGATAATTGCGGGACGTCTGAGCACCCTGCTGGTTCGGCGGGCCAATCCACCGCACCAGGGGGAATGGGCGCTGCCGGGCGGCTTTCTCGATATCGACGAGGATCTCGATGCCTGTGCCGCCCGTGAACTGGCCGAGGAAACGGGCCTCGGCGGTGTCTACCTGGAGCAGCTCTACACCTTCGGCGCCACGCACAGGGACCCGCGGGAGCGCGTGATCAGCGTCACCTACTACGCGCTGATTCCGCAGGATTCGCTGGCAACACCACGCGCGGCAAGCGATGCCGCTGCCGTTGCTTGGCATGCCTTCGACGCCCTGCCACCGCTGGCGTTCGATCACGAACAGATCATCACCATGGCGCACCGCCGGCTGGTGGCAAAGCTCGACTACTCCACCATCGCGTTTCAGTTCATGCCCGAGACGTTTACGCTGAGCGAACTGCAGTGCGTCTACGAGTCGCTGCTCAACCAGAAACTCGACAAGCGCAATTTCCGCAAGCGCATCCTGTCGCTCGACCTGATCGCTGAGACAGGCCGATCGAGGCGCACCGGCAATCATCGACCCGCCAGGGAATACAGGGCCAAACACCCGAACACCGTGGAGATCATCAAATGATCACGCCTGCGATCCAACTGCACCCGGTCCTGCCCCGCGTCAAGGTGCCGCAGCACCCGGTCTGGCCGCCGTTGAGCGACGACGAAAAAGCCGCGCTGAAAGGACGCATCAAAGACCTGCTCAAGGCGCAGAACGCGGTGTTGGTGGCGCACTACTACGTCGACAGTGACCTTCAGGCGCTGGCCGAAGAGACCGGCGGCTGTGTCGCCGACTCACTCGAGATGGCCCGCTACGGCAGCAGTACGGACGCCGATACGCTTGTGGTGTGCGGGGTACGCTTCATGGGCGAGACCGCGAAGATCCTCAACCCCGAGAAACGTGTACTGATGCCGGACCTCGGTGCCACCTGCTCGCT
>JAGRHB010000220.1 GCA_020445245.1 Gammaproteobacteria bacterium | reverse complement strand
ACCTTGTGGACGGTGCGCCGTTCCAGCTCGATCCCGCCCGGGGGCCTTTTCTGGTGCATTTCTGGGCGACCTGGTGTCCGATCTGCCGCCTGGAACAGGACAGCATCGCGAGCATTGCCGCCGATCGGCCGGTCATTACGGTTGCAACCACCTCCGGGGATTCAGGGGAACTAGCCGACTACCTTGCCGAACATGGATTAGAGATGCCCGTATTGATGGACGAGGACGGCACGATTGCGAGGGCCTGGGGGGTGAACGGTGTCCCGTCGAGCTTCGTGATCGATACCGCCGGACGTATCCGACACGCAGGCACAGGCTACTCGACCGAGGTCGGTCTGCGCCTGCGTCTGTGGTGGACCGAATTCAGGTAGCCGGATCAGTCTTCGCCAACGACGCGCTCGTCACGTGGCGCGCTCAACAGCTTTTCCGCTTCGATCTGGTTCTTGGCAAAAATGATCCGACAATCGCGTGCGCTGCCTTCGGCCTTGAGCGCCGCGCGTCTGTCACGCGCCAGCGTACGTGCGGCCTTGAAGTTGTCGAAGGTATCGACGTATTCCAGCGATTTGCGGTTACTGTCCGTGTGCTGGGTGACGTAGTAGACGAAATAGGACATCGCGGTGCTCGCCTGGGTGTTGGTTCGTGCAGGATGTTACCGCAGCCGGCCGCTGCCGCCGAGACCGTTCAACCGTGAATCGTTCGGGGAATGTCCGGTCAGCGGGTGTGGCTATCGCCGGCGTCGCCCGAAAACGACAGGTTGTGCAGGTGCTCGAGCAGCTGCCGGTCGCGTGCCTCGTAGAGCTGAGTGATCGCACCGGGCCGCAACGACGAGCCAAGACCGTCGCGACGCTTCGCCAACGTCAGGTCGAGCAATGTGGTCTCGCTGACCAGGTAGGCCTCCCATGCAGTGGTGTTGCGTTCGAAGACCACGCGTTGCCGGGCATCCAGACGATTGAGTATGGCGGCCGAAGATTGCGCGATGCGGGCCCTGAGTTCGGCCTGCGCCTTCAATTCGCAAGCGGTGACGGCGGCCGCGTCACGGGCGGCGCCCACGCAGGTCCTCAGGCTGTTGTCGTCCAGGGGGGCGGCGCCGGCCGCCAGTGAGAACAGGGTGGCGTTCAGGGTTGACATGGCTTTGCGCAGGAGCGTCGGCTTGGTTAGTCTTACGGCCACATCCAATCACCCGGGTCATATGTCATGTCGGAGCCTGTCGTCGGCGCTAAGTTAACCGAAATCGGCAACAAGATGTTCGAACTGTTCCACCTCTTCGGACTTTTCGTAATCGGCGCCGCGATCCTGTGGGCCTCCTGGGTGGAGGTATTTGAGATCATTGCGCACGGTGGACCGAAGATCAAAGACGTCCTGTTGCTCTTCATCTACCTCGAGCTCGGCGCGATGGTCGGTATCTATTTCCAGACCAAACACCTGCCGGTCAGATATCTCCTTTACATCGCGGTCACGGCACTTACCCGCGTGCTGGCGATCGATATCAAGAGCATGTCCGACATCCATATGCTGACCCTTACCGGTGCGATCCTGATCCTGGCCCTTGCGGTGCTGGTGCTGCGCATCGGCAGCACCCGTTTCAACGAGAAGGACTCGATCGAAAGGTGATCCTGCGCCCGGCGAGAAATCGATGAGCAGCTTTCCGAAAATCCGCACCGCAATCCCGCAGCGTCGCTACCAGTATGGTGATTTCACGGTTACCGTGCTGGGCGAGGTCGAGAGCGGGGATACACGTGACTACCAGTATGTCGCCGCGTTCGTCAGGGAAGGCGACGCGCAACCGCAGCTGTTCGTGGTGTCACAACGACTGCCACCCGGCGAACGTGAGAAGGGAAGTCATGCGCTGCGGGTCGTCAACAGCGCCATGGACGAGGTCATGGACATCGACACCCGTTGGGCGCGACTCGGCGAGTTCACCGATCAGGCGCTGCAAATGGGTTCCCAGCTGCTCGGTCTGGAGCGGGACACACCTTTTCCGTTGTCGTGATTGCGCAGGTGCACGCCAATTGAAGGTGTCGCTGTTCCTGTTTTCCGGTGCAACGGTTTCCATGTTTCACTGACTCTGTGGCCGACACCGCGCGCTGGCGTGTGAGGGACCTGATCGACTTCCCCGTCGAACGGGTCGTCATCGAAGCCCTGGTCGCGCTGCCTGCGCTGGGCGCCGTTCTGCCGTTGTGGGACTTGTCGTCCGCTGCGCGTGGCGGTGAATACGAAGGCGCGGTGTCGCATCCAGGAGCCGGGCAATTCCACCGGCGGCCGATCGGCCAGAGGCTGGCCTCCTGTGGTCCGTGACGCACGCACGCGGATACAAAGCAGAATGGCGCGTTACCCGAGCATCCATTCGCGGACGCGCCGCTCGGCATAGTAGTCGGGCCAACCCGGGATCCTGCCGGCAATGAACCCGACGTGGCCGCCATGCTCCGGTATTTCCAGCCACACGTTTGCCGGCAGCTCATCAACCTGTGGTGCCGTGCCCGGATACATGAATGGATCGTACCTTGCGTGCAGGATCAATGTTGGCACCCTGATCGCCGGGATGAAGGGTCGGCAGCTGCTGCGCGTGTAATAGTCGTCGACACCATCGAAGCCGTGCAGGGCTGCGGTGACCTGGTCATCGAATAGGCGAAAGGTATCGAGCTGCCCGACATCGATGTCGAGAGGTGATGCGATGCGTGCAAACTTGCACCGATAACTGTCCTGCAGGCTGCGCACCAGGTGATACTGATAGACCCGCGACAGGCCATGCTCCAGGCGCTGCGCGCAGTCCTCCAGGCGGAACGGCACCGAGATCGCCATCGCCCGGCGCAGCGGCGATTGATCACCCTGCTCACCAAGCCATTTCAGCAGTACATTGCCACCCAGCGACACGCCAATGGCACCGTAGGGCGCGCGGCCCTGTGTCTGCTGGATATGCAGCAGTATTGCCTGTGGGTCGTCCGTCTTGCCGCTGTGATAACTGATGGGCAAGCGGTTCGGCTCGCGCCCGCAGCCACGAAAGTGCATCAGGCACACGCGAAAGCCGGCGGAATTGAGTCGGTACATGATGCCGGTTGCATAATGTGACTCGATGCTGCCCTGAAGTCCGTGCAGGAACAGCACGATCGGACCGTCCGCCGGTCCGCTCCATGCGAGGTCGAGAAAATCGCCGTCGTCGAGTTCGACGCGCTCCCAGGTGATATCGAGCGGCCTGCGGCGCCTGAAGAACGCTGGCCACAGCGTCTGGGCATGATCACTGCGGAGCCACCATGCCGGCCGAAAGGCGCTGTTGATCAGCGGCATCAGTGGGTTTCGGCGTGGCGGTACAGGCTGGCGTACAGACCGCTGTTGCGCATCAGGTCGTCATGACTGCCGTCCTCGACGATGCGACCACTCTCGAACACCAGCGCGCGGTCGGCCTGGCGCACCGCACTCAGTCGGTGGGCGACGATCAGCGTGGTGCGTCCGTGCAGGAACGTCTGCAGCGCCTGGTGCAGATTTTTCTCTGTGGTGGTGTCCAGTGCAGACGTTGCCTCGTCGAGGATCACCACCTTCGGGTCACTCAACACCATGCGGGCGACGGCGAGACGCTGCCGCTGGCCTCCCGACAGGCGTACGCCGTTGCGTCCGATCAGGGTGTCCAGGCCTGCCGGCAGGTCGTGAACCACGGCCGACAATTGGGCAATGTCAAGGGCATGCCACAGCTGCTCGTCCGGCATCGGGCGGCCCAGTGTCAGATTGCTGCGCACGGTGTCGTTGAACAGGGCCGGGTGCTGCAGCACCGTGGCGACATGATCGCGTACCACGTCCAGACCGATCTGGCTCACCGGGACATCATCGAAACACACTTGGCCCTGCTCCGGCAGATAGAGACCCAGCAGTATCTGTACCAGCGTGGTCTTGCCGCCGCCACTGGCACCGACCAGGGCGACCTTCTCACCTGCCGCGATCTGCATATTGACGTGATCCA
>JAGRHB010000021.1 GCA_020445245.1 Gammaproteobacteria bacterium | reverse complement strand
CGACCGTTCCCCCACCGACAGCATCGGCGAGATCCTCGAAGACGTGCGCAGCCGCGTCATCCCCATTCTGCAACAGACCGAACGCACGATGACGGCACTCGCCACTCTGACGGAAAGTCTTGCCAATCCGAAGGGCGATCTGCAACGGATGCTCGGCGACATCAGCACACTGACCTCACGTATCGAGCAGGGTGAGGGCACGCTTGGCAGGCTGCTGAGCGAGGACAGTACCGCACGCGGGCTCGAGGACCTGCTGGCCAATGCCAACAATGCGGTGTCGCAGCTCGGTCCGATCCTTGAACAGCTGCAGGCAACCTCGGTGCACGTCACGTCGCTGTCGAAATCGATCAGTGCGCAGGGTAAGGATCTGCCGGAGATCAGTGCCAGCGTCAAATCCGTTCTGGCATCTCTGGACCTGATCATGCGCGACCTGCGCGAGACGTCGCCGCAGCTGCCGCAGATCACACGCGACATCGGTGCCTCGACCGCCAACATCCCGGTCCTGCTCGGTATGACCCAACAGACGCTGGCCGAACTGGAGGCGCTGCTGCACCAGTTGCGTAACAGCTGGCTGCTCGGTGGTGGTGGCGCTGCCACGCCCGGTGGTGGACGCCTGCCACCGCAAGAGGTGCGACCATGAGACGCGCTCTGATCACGCTGCTTTGCGCCCTACTGGCTGGACTGACCGCCTGCAGCAGCACCCCGAAACCGCAGGCAGCACCGCCGACCGAGCGCCAGTCTCTGGACCGTTCGGCTCGCCTGGCCTTTGCCCAGGGCCAATACGCGCAGGCGGCCACGCTTTACGAGGCGGCACTGGAGCAGGCACTTGCCGAGGACGCCCCGGCCGCCATCATCGATACCCGGTTCAACCTCGCGCTGTGCAAGACCTACCTCGGTCAATACGACGCTGCCCTGACCCAGGTCGCGCAGGCGGAGGCGGAGCGTTCGCGCCGCAGCCTGCCGGACGACCCGGAACTGCAACTGTTGGCCGGCACCATCCACTACCGTGCAGGCGAGTCCGGCCGCGCAAAGGAAATCCTTGATGGACTGCTGCAGCACAGCGACGTGACCGGAGCCACGAGATCCAAGGCACATTTCGTCGCCGGCCTGGTCGCCGCCGACGATTCCGTGCCGGGACCGCTACGCGCACATATCGCTGCCATGCCGATCGATCCCGGTAGCACCGCACAGGCCGACCGGCTCGAGCTGGAGGGGCGCCTGGCGGGCATCGAAGGTGATACCGACCGTGCACTGCAGCTGCTGGACCAGGTCGTATCACTGCGTGGCACGGCACGCGACTACCGCGGAATGGTGCGCGCACTCGCCAGCGCCGGTGCGCTCGCAGAACGGGACGGCCGCCTGCAGGCAGCCGGCAACTACCTGCTACGGGCCGGCAGGAGCGCCGCCCAGCGTGGCGAACCCGAGGCCCGCGACTGGCTTACCCGTGCACAGTCGCTGGGGACACAGACACGCGACGATACGCTGGCCGGCGAGGCTGCAACCATTCTGAAAGCCCTGGACGACTAGTTCGAAGATCTCAATTGTTGTCCTCGATCTCGTCGACGTCGATCTGACCGGTCAGACGCCGACGAATATGCGACCACGACACGCCCGTGGCGAGAACCCCTGCCAACAGGGCAAGAATGATGTAACTGATGACTTTGACATTGTCGGGCGACACCCAGCCCCAATCGATCACCAGCCACAACAGCGATCCGAAAAAGGCCAGCGCCAGGATGATCCCGAGTGCCCCCAGCGAGCGCAGCGTGGCACGAATGAACATGACCCACCCGATCAACAGCACGACACCGGCAAGCGCCACCAGCGGATTGAAATCCGTCAGACTTTGCTCGAGCCAGTGGTAGTACGAGTACCCACTCGGGTTATAGGTCGCAAAGACCAGCACCAACGCCGCAATCAGGCGCGCCAGGTAGCTTGAGAGTGTAAATCCGTTCGAGGCCATGCAGGAAGGTTTCCTTGGTTGATTGAGTAGGCAGACCGGAGCGAGCATAACGCGCCCGTTTTGTGAGAATCCACCGCGGGAACCGCACCCAGCCTGAATAAAAACTGCGTACACGGTTGCGCGGGAGGCATTCGCTTACAGGGTTGCAGAAAAATGCCGGTGGAAATCGCCATCCCCCTCCCTTGTTCGTGGAGCCCTGCCCGCCGTGGCAAGAGCATTCGCCTGTTCGCCCACTTCACCGATCCGTCATTGTCCCACGCTGCGGCGGGCTACACCGCCTGTCCTCCCTGCGGGCTGCCTGACCACCCCGGTTGCATTTGCTGCAGGCCGTCTGGAGTCGCTGGTGCGCACCGACCGGCAGGCATTTGCCCGGACGGCCATTACGCCATGTGGTGGAGGCTGCCTGCTCCACCTTTGTTGGCGATCAACGCGGCGTCCTTGGCTTCAACCACCTGACCCAGGTTGGTGCCAGACTCGAAATCGACACCAGCGCAATGACCACGCTGATATCGCGAGCCCGCCTGGTTGGACGATACGTATTTGGCGACAACGCTTCGGGGCTCTCGGTGGGGCTGGCAGTAGTTTCCAACCCGCCGTCTCGATTGAGCCGCTATTTCATCAGGGCTTCCATCGCCTTTTGGGTGTCCACCGACTCCCCTGCTTTTTGCTTGTCCACGGCATCGTAGCCTTTCTGAACATCTCGCTCCTGGATCGCTTCAGCGGCTTTGGTCTGATCCACAGACTCGACGGCTTTACCTTTGTCAACCGACTGATAGAGTTGACCGTAGTCCACCGACAGCGCCGCCGTCGATGCCAGACCTAGTGCGAGAAACAGTGAAACACGCATACTTTTGCTCCTTGATTCCGAGGGACATCGTGCATCGTCCCGATGCACCGCACCTGAACGAACCAGGCGCATTGACGCCTTCCGCCATATTGCCACGCCAGGAACTGGCTGCGGAACAGGCTTTCACTTTAAATGTACCCATGATTCAACTCGAATCATGGAGGTTGAAGTACCCTCCCCAAGTCGTCACCTTACGCGTGCAAGACCGATCATCAGGAACTGTTCCCATGAAACCCGGACGTCAAATATTCACCACCCTCATACGGTGCGTCATGCTCGGCATGCTCCTGCACACAGCGGCAGCCGCTACACCGCCGGGGCCCCGCGTGGGCCTCGTTCTGGGTGGTGGGGGCGCCCGCGGCATAGCGCATATTGGGGTTCTCAGGGTACTGGAGGAAATGCGCATACCCATCGCCTGTATCGCTGGCACCAGCATGGGATCGCTGGTGGGTGGTGTCTATGCGGCGGGTGTACCGCTCGACGAGATCGCCGCCCGGCTCAGCGACCTCGACTGGGACGATCTCTTCACCGACGATCCGCCACGTATCGAAAAGCCGTTCCGCGCCAAACGTGACGATTTCCAGAACCTTTTCCACCTGGAACTGGGACAACGCGGTACGAAGGTGCTGATGCCTCCAGGCTCCACGGCGGGTTACAAGTTCGAGTTCCTGCTGCGCGAGATGGTGGCCCGTTCCGGCAACTTCACCGACCAGGATTTCGACCACCTGCCGATCCCCTATCGCGCCATGGCTACCGACATAGAAAACGGCACCAGCAAGGAGTTCCGCGACGGCGACCTGGTGAAGGCGATGCGTGCCAGCATGTCTGTTCCCGGTGCGATTGCCCCTGTCGAGATCGATGGTGCGCTCTACGTCGATGGTGGATTGCTGCAAAACCTGCCGGTCGCGGCAGCGCGGGAGGCCTGCGCCGATGTCGTTATCGTTGTGGACGTCGGCAGCGGACTGCTGCCCAGGGACCAACTGAACTCGGCGCTCGGTATCTCGTTGCAGATGATCAATGTGCTGATGGCGCAAAACGTAAGGGAGTCGATCGAGTCGCTCGGACCCGATGACGTGCTGATCAGTCCCGAACTCGGGGACTTCAGTGCCGCCAACTTTGCCGAGTCCATGACGCTGGTCGCAACAGGTGAGGCCGCCGCGCGCAGCATGGCCGATCAGCTGCGTCGCTTTTCCGTCTCGGCTGAGGACTATCAGGCATGGCGTGAGTCAGTCACCGCCCGCCTCCCGACTGTCCCGTCCGTTACCAATGTAAGGGTTGCGACCACCGGCGGGCGGGTCAACCCGCAAGTGCTCGAAGGCGAGCTCGCCCGACAACCGGGCATCGATCTGCGTGCACACCCGGAGAGCGACTTCAGCCTGGAGAATCTCAATACGCGCCTCGAGCAGGTCTATGGCCGTGGTGATTTCGAACGCATGGACTACCACGTGATCGATCGACAGGGTACGCGGACTGTCGAAGTGCAGGGAGTGGAGAAATCCTGGGGGCCGAACTACCTCAAGTTCGGCCTCGGGCTCGCTTCGGATTCTGATCAGACGCGTTTCGACGCCAGCGCCAGTCACCGCAGCACCTGGCTCAACCCGCTCGGTGCCGAATGGCGCAATGACCTGCAAATCGGTTACCGCGATCAGCTGGCAAGCGAGTTCTTTCAACCGCTCACCCCTGGTAGCAGTTTCTTCGTCGCACCACGACTGGATCTGCAGAGGGAGCCGATCGTCTACTATCTCGACGGCAGGCGCATCGGTGATTACCGCGTAAAGCATGCCAGGGCGCACCTCGACTTCGGCGCACAGAACAAATACGGCGAAGTACGCCTCGGTGCCTTCGCCGGCACACTCAAAGCGGAAGAGGACTTCGGGTTATTCACATTCGTTCCGGACTTCGATCTGACGCAGGTCGGCTACAACCTGCAAGTCACGTTCGATCAGATCGACAGCCCAAGCTTCGGGCGCAACGGTGTCCTGGCGCAGCTGTCGAGTTTCGGGACAGTCGGCGACTGGGGATCGGAAGACGACTACAACAGGACCGAGCTGTTTCTGTTGGGTGCGAAGAGCATCGGTCAACATTCAGTGCAGCTCGCCGGCTATTTCGGCGCAAGCCTGAACGGGGACCTGCCCAACTACGATCCACTGCTGCTGGGTGGTTTCCTGCGTGGGTCGGGTTACCGCATGGATGAACTTGTCGGGAACAGCGTCGCGATGGCACGTGCGGTCTACAGCTACAAGATTGCATCGCTGCCACCGCCGCTGGGACGGGGGGTCTACGTTGGCGGATCGCTTGAGGCTACCCGTGCGTCGTTGGGCGTCAATCTGAAATCCGACAAGGAGATCCGCCCGTCCGCGAGTGTCTTTGTCGGTGCCGACACCTTCCTGGGGCCGGCCTATCTGGCATTTGGCCATGCGTTCAGTGACGACGACCCCAATGCCGTCTACCTTCTGCTTGGGACTCCCTGATCGGTCTAGCAACAACTCAGGCAACGACTGGCCACGACATCGGCAGCCCTTTTCTAATCGTCTTCGCGCTCGATGTCGCAGCAATGTGATGTCGGGGCGCCGCCCCGGCCACTCGTCCCCGTACTGAGGATCTCGCCAGTGACCGGATTCGGCCGAAAAGTCGTACACCCTTTCAGGCCGTGTCGATATGCCAGAGCGTAGAGTTGCTGAAATTCGTCGAACGGATAGTCTTCCGGGACATTCACTGTCTTGGAGATCGCGCTGTCGACGAACGGCTGCAATGCGGCCTGCATCGCCAGGTGATCGGGAGGCGCCACGCTCAGGGCGCTGACGAAAGCCGGCGGCAAGGCCCCGCCATGTGGATGATCTCGCCGCCACAGTGCATGTGCATGATCCTCGACATCGAACACCCGGTAACTGCCATCGGCATCGAGCAGGCGCCGTGAATGGCGGAAGTCGAATACCGGTTCGACACCACTGGAGATATTGTCGGCCAACAGGCTGATCGTTCCGGTCGGGGCAATTGCCGTGAGATGGCTGTTGCGGATTCCGTGCCCGGCAATTGCGTCGCGGATATCGCCGGGTAGCGCGCGTATGAAGGCACCCTCTAGGTAAGGCGCACGATCAAAATAGGGAAAAGCGCCCTTTTCGCGTGCCAATTCCACTGATGCACGATAGGCCGTGTGGCAGATTGCACGCATTGCCTGCGCGGCCGTCTCGCGGGCGGCGGCACTGTCGTAACGCAGCCCCAACATGATCAGTGCGTCCGCCAGGCCGGTCAGGCCCAGTCCGATGCGACGCGATCCGCGCGCCTCTTCGGACTGGCGCGGCAGCGGAAAACGTGAGACATCGATCGCGTTGTCGAGCATCCTAACCGCGGTGCGCACCGTGGTCGCGACCATATCGAGGTCCAGTTGTGCCTGCGCCGTGAATGCCGACTTCACACAGTGTGCGAGGTTGATGGAACCGAGATTGCAGGCACCGTATGGCGGCAGTGGTATCTCACCACAGGGATTGGACGCACTGATATCCTCCCGATACCACAGATTGTTCTGACGGTTGATCTGATCGACGAACAACACGCCGGGTTCGGCAAAATCATAGGTTGCGCGCATGATCCTGGCCCACAGGTCGCGGGCCGCTACGCGGCGCAGCACACGACAGGCAACAGGTCCGGCCTCGCCCGGCCAGTGGCGCATTACTGTTTCGCTGTCACCGCACCGCGTTCTGCCGAGCGCGTGGTCGGGAAACACCAGCGACCAGGAGGCATCCGCGTCCACCGCCTGCATGAAGGCGTCGCTGACCTGTACCGAGAGATTGAAGCGTCGCAGCGCATGATGGTCCTGCTTGGCGACGACGAAGGCCTCGATATCGGGATGGTCGCAACGCAGTGTGGCCATCATCGCGCCACGTCGTGCGCCCGTCGAGAGGACCGTGCCGCACATCGCGTCCCAGACGTGCATGAAGGACACAGGACCGGAGGCAATGCGCCCGGTCGCATGAGCCTCACTCCCGGCAGGACGCAGGGTCGAAAAATCATAGCCGACGCCACCGCCCTGCTGCATCGTCAGCGCCCCTTCCCTGAGGTGCTCGAAGATGCTGTCGATGCTGTCCTCGAGGCGCCCCATCACAAAGCAGTTGAACAGTGTGATGCGTCGCCCGGTCCCAGCCCCGGCCAGGATGCGCCCGCCGGGGATGAAGCGAAATTCCTCGAGTGCCGAGCGAAACCTGTCCTCCCAAACAGACCGAGCGTTCGGCTCGACACCGGCCAGTGCACCGGCAACACGCCGCCAGGTATCGGACAGGCTGTGATCCCGCACCGTGTCGCCGTCGACGAAGCGATAACGGGTATTCCAGACGTGTTCCGATAGGGAATTGTTGAACACTTTATCCTGCAACACAGCCTCCAATCCCGAAGATCGACCGCCACTATGCCGGCCGGGTAATGGACCTGTCAGCAGTTTAGGATAGATACAGCAACACGACGCCGACGAGGAAAAGTCCCAATGAACATCCCGGCCACCAGCAGGCACGAAGAACTGGCCGTTCAGGCGAGTTGGCAACCACTCGATCGGCACGAAGAAAACAAGACGTTCGTGCGCCTCCTGGACAACGAGTTTCGCGACCCGGAAACCATCGAGGCATCTGTCGCCAGGCAGATCGCCAGGATGGTCACCTATGCCGGCGACCACGTACCTTTCTATCGCGATGCTTTTGCGACCGCCGGCATAGACCCACGCACGATCGTCTCGCTGGCCGACCTTACACGCTTGCCGGTGCTCAGCCGCTTTGATCTTGCCGGCGGGTTTGATCGATTGTGCTCGAACCGGGTGTCGGCGCAAGATCGCAGCCTGGTGGTCGCCAGGACCTCGGGCTCGACCGGAATTCCGGTCAGGGTACTGAAGACGCGTCAGAGCAGCGGCAGTTTTGCCCTGCTATGGCTGCGCCAGGCACGCTGGTTTCGCCACGACCTTTCCAGGCGCTATGCGCGAATCCTCACCGCCAACACACTCTCCCGCAGGGCAGACGGCACGCTGAACCGCGACGGCGAAACCATCGTCAGGCGGTCCTGGATGTATGCCGGGCAGTACTTTCATACCGGAGACGAGTTGCAGTTCAACTCATCCAGCAGCAGACCGGACCAGCTGCATTGGCTGCAAGACCATCGGCCGGCCTATCTGATGACCTACCCGGGACTGCTGGAAGAACTGGCACTTGCCAATTCCTGCCAACCCCTGGAAGGTGTCGAAGGGCTGATCGCGATCTCTACGATCATGACCAGGGCAATGCGTGCGCGCGTGGAGGCCTGCTTCGGCATCCCGATATATCAGAACTACGGTCTCAACGAGGCCGGGCTGGTTGCAGTGCGGTGTGCAGCCGGGCGCTACCACACGCATATCGAACACGCACACGTCGAGATTGTCGATGCCGACGGCCAGACGGTCGCCCCCGGCGCCAGCGGCCGGCTGCTGGTCACCACACTCACGAATCCGGCAATGCCTCTGTTGCGCTACGACACCGGTGACATCGCGATTGCGGCCGCCGGGTCCTGCCCCTGCGGTCGTACCCTGCCTTCCTTCCTCGACATAATGGGCCGCCACCGCCGATTTGCGGCGACACCCGAAGGCACTCGCCCCCGGGTCAACGGCCTGATCGATTGCCTCGCGGAGATGCCGGCCGAGTGGCTGACAAACTTACGTCAGTACCAGATCCACCAGTCCGGCGACAAGAGTTTCGAGTTGCGGATACAGGTGACCGGGAAGTTGCACGAGGCATTCGGAAGAGCGCTGCGGAAGGCATGGGCCGACCTGCAGTCGGATGGCGAAGACTGGCCACTGGGAATCGTCGAGGTCGAGGCTATCAAGCCGTCGGCGAGCGGGAAACTGCTGGACTTCGTCTCCGAGTTTGACGACACACAGATGGATATGACGCATTGACACCGGCAGAAAGACGGCAGGCGTCGCCAGGCCACCATCATTGGGGAGACGCCTATTTCTTGTTACGCGACGACCAGGTGCCGGTGCTGCCGTGCGCCGGGGAGCTGCGCAGATTGAAACCCTGGGCACAGTCCTGGGCATAGTCGGTGACTTCCTGCAAGGTGCCACGATGCAGCCCGGTAACCCGCGACTTGCCGCTTACGATAGTGTAGCGATACCAGTCCGCCGTAGCGCCGGATTGTGGATGAGGGACTTTCTCGACTGATTCCACGCTGTAGTTCGTACACAGTCGGTAGTGACTGGCCACACCGGCAGGTCTTGCCGGTTGCTGCGGCACGATGGCCGTCTGTGATTTCGGGTCTTGCATCGGGACACCTCTCTCACGCGTAATTCCGGTCCTTTGAACAGCCGTCCATCCAGCACCGAGACAATATGCATTGGACCTTCGCTGTCCATCTCAATTGACCCTTAACCAGGGTATTCGCTGTTTACGTTTACCGAGCCACGCGAAACACGGATCGAGCGGACATTGCCGTAACCGGAAAACAACTTCTGCAAATCGTATTCACTGACGTCATTGGACAGAAAATACGATTCATACCGCGTTGCCGGCATCCGGAGACCGCCGAAACAGCTGTCTTTAAACAAATGTTTATATGGGCAGTGCGCTGTGTCGGGCGTCGGCAATCACTTCATGGCCGGCAGACAATCTTTAAACAAAGAGCAGGCCTGGCAGGAACACAACGTGGCAGCGGGTGAATATTGTATAAAGTGTAGCCTGTTTGTTTTTATTCGCCTGATCGGCGATTCGACAACAGGTCTGAGTGCCGCTTCATGACGCTTGACCGCGGGATTACACGGTGGGCCATCTTCTAGTGTCTGGCCTTTCCGAGCTGTGTCGCGAGAAACTGCTGCAACTCTTTCAGCAGCCGGTCCACAGCGCGATTGGCCGCCTCCACGCCGGCATAAGGACTGCGTTCAGCGATTGGCTCGCTGACGCTCAGGACGCGACTGGCAATCAACCGCGCACTGGCGACCTCCACCAGACTCACGCGCAGGGCCAGCTGCAGTTCACTTGGATTGAGACGACACACCTGTTGCAGGTGAAGCAACCTGCTGTCGAGCCGCAGATCCGCCCTTGTCCCGGTGCCCGCCTCAATCACGCTGCTGAACAGTCCACTCTGTGCCGCGGCCCGTACCAGTAGGGGCTCGAGCATACGTGCCGGCGAATCCACCCAGCGGTGCCGCGCAAAGTATTCGATCTCGTGCGGTGTGCGCATGTACGCCATGTCCGAGCCATCGAATCCCGGGGCTGCAAGGACGGGACTGACCAGCAGGTTCGGCGCATTGGCGGCGCCCTTCTTTCCCGCCGCGCCCTGCCACTCCAACAGGTAGGTATGCGTGGGTGGCGCGGTTGGCGACTGCAGGAACGAAGGGCCACAGCCACTCAACACCAGCACCGACAAAAGGCCCGGCAGGAACAGCGGCGGCCGGCGGCACGCAGCGCGACGGAAAGCAGATGCAACGCGTGATGACAGGTTCAACAATTCATTCTCCCGGCCCGGCGGCACGTGGCGTCCTGCCGCGCAGTAACACTGCCGGATCGCGTTCGAGCTGTTCACTGAAGCGCCTCAGGTTCTCTGCCGCACGGCGCAACTCGTTGATCATGACCGCCGCCTCCGGCAACGCCTCACCTGTGAAGCGCTGCAGGTCGCGGTCACGTGCACGTACGACCTTGCCGACCGAGACCCCCGTGTCGCGCAGTTCGTCGGCCATCAGCTGCAGCGCATTTGCTGTTTGCCCGAACTCGGCGAACAACGCCGGCAGCTCGGCGGTGGCGTCACGTGTCTGGCGCATCGTGGCCGCAAGATCTTCCACGGCGGTCGCCATGTCACCTGAGCGACCGGCCAGTGCGGCGGTCAGATTGTCCAGATGCGCCAGGGTACGGGTCAGGCTTTGCTTGTTCTCTTCGCTGAGCACCACTTTCAGCAGTTTGGATACATCGATCAGATTGGAAACGAGTTCCTCGACCGCACGGTCGAGTCTCCCCCAGGTGGACCGGCGGCTGTCGATCACCGGATAAGTCTCCCCCGGTCGGGCCTGTAGCTGTGGAGAGGCGGCGCTGCCGCCCGTCAGGTTGATGAAGGCCAGGCCGGTCAGCCCCTGGGTCTCCAGCGTCGCCACGGTGTCCTCACGCAAGATGGTGTCTTCGTCGATCTGCAGCAGCAGACGCACTTCGCCGATGTGCGACGGGTCGAGACCGATCTCGCGCACCCGCCCAACGTCGACACCGTGGTACTTGACGACATTGTCGCGGCTGAGGCCGGAGACTGATTCCTTCATGTAGACCAGGTACTCCTGGTAGACCCGGCCTGTACCCCCCGCACTCAACCACAAGATTCCGCCGATGAAGGTCAGCGTCAGCAGGAGCACGAAGAGTCCGATCAGGACGTAGTTGGTCTTTCCATTCACACCGATGCCTGCGCCGCACGCCCCCGGGGGCCCTGAAAGAATCGTACCACCGCCGGATCGGTGGAGCGCGCCAGCGCCTGCATGCTGCCCTCCGCCAGCAGGCGCCCCTCGCCTAGTAGTACCACGCGATCTGCGACCCGCCACAGGGTATCGATGTCATGACTGACCAGGACCACGGTCGGATCGAGCGCCGCCTTCAGATCGAGTACCAGTTCGTCGAAGGCGTCTGCGCTCAAAGGATCGAGACCGGAGGTCGGCTCATCGAGAAACAGCAACTCGGGATCCAGCGCAATGGCGCGCGCCAGCGCCGCACGCTTACGCATCCCGCCACTGAGCTGGTTCGGGTAGAGCAGCCCGTCGGCCGCGGTCAGTCCCACCAGCGACAGCTTCACGCGAGCGATTTCATCGATCAGCGTATCACTGAGCCTCGTATGTTCACGCAGCGGTGCGCCCACGTTCTGCAGTACGTTGAGGCCACCGAACAGGGCGCCATTCTGGAACAACACACCAATGCGACGGCGCACCCGCAACGTCTGCTGTTCTCCCAGCCCGCAAATCTCGTTGCCGAGGATGCGGACCCTGCCCGACGTCGGTGGCTGCAACAGCGCCATTTCGCGCAGCAGAGTGGTCTTGCCACTGCCACTGCCACCAACGATCGCCAGGATCTCACCCTGGCGCACGCTCAGGTCGAGGTGTTCGTGGACAACCTTGCGGCCGAATCGCATGGTCAGATCACTGACCTCGACCACTGTCGGTGCCGGGTCACTTGAAGCGCCGTACATGCTCATATCCCAAGACGACTGAAGGCCACCGAGAACGCGGCGTCGACGACAATTACCGCCAGGATGGACTGCACCACGCTCATCGTGGTGCGGCGACCGACGCTTTCTGCGCTCCCGACCACCTGGAAACCCTGGAAGCAGCCGATGGTCGCGATGATCGCGGCAAACACCGGCGCCTTACCCACGCCAACCAGGAAGGAGTCCACAGAGATCGCCACGCCGAGTCGATCGATGTAGGTCGAAAACGCAATCTCCAGCTGCACGCTCGACATCAACATGCCGCCGAGTACACCCATGATGTCGGCGAACACCGTGAGCAGCGGCAACGCCACGATGAGAGCAAACAGCTTGGGCAGCACCAACAGATCCATCGGTGGTATTCCCATGCTGCGCAGTGCATCCACCTCCTCGGTGACCTGCATGGTGCCGATCTGCGCCGTATACGCGGAGCCGGTGCGCCCCGCGACGATGATCGCGGTGATCAGCGGTGCCAGCTCGCGCACCATCGACAAGCCCACCAGGTCGGCGACGAACAGGCTGGCGCCGTACTGGCGCAACTGCACACCCCCCTGGTAGGCAATGACGATACCGAGCAGAAAAGACAGCAGGCCGACGATGCCCAGCGCGCTGTGTCCGGCCTCCCCCAGATTGCTGGCGATCTGTGCCCAGCGGATCCGCCCGGGGTGAATCAGCTGACGGGCCCAGGCCGCACCGATCTCGCCGACGAAAGCGATCAGGCCGATCCCCCGGGAGAGCCCGTCGACCGCCCTGTGCCCCAACTGTTCGAGGATTGCAGGACGCTGCGGCCGCGGTACCGCCCCGGCCGTCACCTGGGCGCGGGCGACCAGCTGCAGCAGGCCGGCAAACCTTGGCGCCAGGGCATGCAACTCCACCTCGTGTCCACTGGACTCCAGCGATACCAGCAGCCGTTGCAGCACCCAGGCACCGCCGGTATCCATGCGCTGCACACCGCCCATATCGAGGCGTATCGGCCCCGGGGGCCAATGCACACCATCGAGATCTTCCTCGGCAAGCTGCAGGTGACGTACCGTCCAGTCACCACTGCAGACAAGGGTTGAACCCTCACGTCCCGCCCGTGTGGCGAAAGATGCACGTCCGTCTGCAATCGTCATGTGATCCGGCCCTGGTGACATGCCTCTAATGTAGCAACAACCAGCCGCCACCGGACCATCTCCGGATCTCGATGTGACCCGGGCGATGCACGGCCCGCACCCGGACCCCGGTCTACCGGTTGTCGGCAGATGGATTGCAAATGCGCCGTCTGCATCCCAAGATTGCCCTCTCGTTGTTCACAGACGACCGATGAAGCACTCACACGCACAGATCCTGTTTCCGGAGCCGACACGCTACTTTCCCGGCCAGCGATGGGTGAACATCACCTTGCGCGCGCTGCATCTTGTTGGTGTGGCCGGGATCGGCAGCGGTTTCCTGTTCGATCAGGCCTCTGCAACCTGGGACACCTACTGGCACCTCACCCTGGTCAGCGGCATCGCGCTTTCCATCCTGTACCTGTGGAACACCGCCGCCTGGCTGTTCGAGCTCAAGGGTCTGGGAATCGTCGTGAAGATCGTTCTGCTGGGCATTGCCTGGGAAGTCCCTGCACTGCGCGCCGAGTTGTTCATCTTCGTCATC
>JAGRHB010000219.1 GCA_020445245.1 Gammaproteobacteria bacterium | reverse complement strand
CTGTCCGACCATCCCAGGCCTGATTTTCTGCAGCCCCTGAGGACGACCGCAGGTTCAGCTCGCCACCCGGGCGAAGCTGGGCCAGGCAGGCACCCGTTCGTCGGTCAGACACAGCTGGCTACCACAGGACAACATGGGTTCGATCCCGAACTGCTCATCGATTGCCGCCCACACGTACCGTACAAAGGTCTCAAGTGCTCCACCGGGCAAATTGACACCTTTTCCACCCCTCGCTGCCAGAGCACCCGCTGACCGCTCCCGCGTGCGTTCGCGGACAGGTGTCTGCCGACCGGCTACAGGGCGATACACTGCATGCGCCGAATTCACTTCACGGCGCGCATCGTATTGGTGCACTATGGTTTCAGACAAACGATATTTATTGGATGTCTATATCGTTTTTTCCGATATATGAACAGTGGGCGCACCAACATGGACATCGATCAGGCCCGCACATTTCTTGCAATCGCGGCGCACGGCAGTTTTCTCGAGGCGGCGAAGCGACTGCATGTCACCCAATCCACCGTGAGCGCACGAGTCCAGAACCTCGAATCGGAGCTGGGTGCCCAGTTGTTTGTTCGCAACCGTGCAGGTGCCAACCTGACGTCCGCGGGACGACGATTCATGCAGCACGCCAAAACACTGGTCCTGACCCTGGAGCAAGCTCGCCATGATGTCGGCCTTCCGAGCCGCTACCGGGCTACCGTGCGGATCGGTGGTCGCATCGCACTATGGGAAGGCTTTTTGCCAAACTGGGTCGGCTGGATGCGCCATACGGCACCCGACGTGTCTATCCGCAGCGAGATAGGATTTGAAGAGGATCTGATGCGCCGCCTGGTGGAAGGCACCCTGGACATCGGCGTTATGTATACGCCCAGTCACGCACCCGGCCTGATCGTTGAGCACCTGTTCGACGAGACCCTGGTGATGGTCAGCGCGAATCCTGATACCCGCTGGCCAAGTGACGATTACGTGTATGTCGAATGGGGGCCTGGCTTCTACGCCCGGCACCAGGAAAACTACCCAGACCTCGCTCGACCTCCCCAGGTCGTCAATATCGGTTGGTTAGGCGTACAGCTGATCCTCGCCAACGGCGGTTCCTGCTTTCTGCCGATTCGCATGGCGCGCTCGCTGATCCACAATGGCCAACTTCACCTGGTCGCATCGGCGCCCGAAGTTCCCCACCCGGCCTACATGGTGTTTCCGCGCGAGGCGGATAGCGACGTCGTGCAACGGGCGATCGAAGGGCTACGAGAACTCGCGCAGAAAGAGCAGACACAGGGCTGACAGGCAAGGCAAACGCACGCGACCTGTTGCGGCTGCAGCGATACCGAGGTCTCGCCTGCAGCATGAACGGACTGATAGCCGGCTTTCCTTACGGCGGCATGGTCACAGTCAACCGAGTGATACTCAACCCCGGATATACAGTCGACGAGCGTCAGGAGCACGTTGCGCTGCTCTGCGACAACGTCAAGACCTACCATTCCGACAGCGGTTTCGTGATCCTCGACAGTGGGCAGATCTCCAACGAGGGTTCAACAATTCCGACACGCCCAGGAACTGTGCGAAAACGGCAAAGAAGCGATTGCCTAAGAAATGCCCTGGTCGGAGCGCGCCGATGATTCCGCCCAGGCACGAGCCGCCCAAGAAGCAAAACAGCGGCTCCAGTCCTGAGACACGCCTCATCCAGCCCGGGCACCGTCGTGGATGCCCGCTGCCGGTCAGCGATGGAACTCGCCTGAACGCTCGGGCTGATACAACACTTGGTCGACCCGTACCTTCAGGGTGCCCCCACCGGGCTTCGGCCACTCGATCTCATCACCCGTGGACAAGCCCAACAGCGCCCCACCAACCGGTGCCAGCACGGAGATCGTCTTGCCGCTGCCGTCTGCGTCCTTGGGATACACCAGCGTAAGACTGAACGTCTCTTTCGACGACAGCACGGTAAACTGGACTGTCGAGTTCATCGTAACCACATCACCCGGCATATCCGCGGATGCGACCACCTCGGCACGGTCGATCTCCGCCTGAAGCTCAGCCTTGCCCGGAAAGGCACTGTCAGACGTTGAATCGAGCAGGCGCTCGAGCCGCTCGGCATCGCTTTCGGAGAGGAGGATTTTCGGCTTCGCGCTCACGGTGGCCCTCTGAGACGGGAAATGGCTTCGTCACCCGGCAAGTGTATACCGGGTCTCGATCAGGCGGCGAATGGTGCGACAAAACCCATCCTCCACTCAGGCGCTGCTGGCCTACACGGGTCCTTGCTCGATCATGGCATCTGCAACACGCATGAACTCGGCCACGTTTGCACCGAGCACGAGATAGTCGGGTGCGCGGAATTCAATCGCGGTGTCGCGGACACACGCGTGGACACCGGCCATAACGGCTTTGAACCGGGCATCAACCTGTTCGAACGTCCAGCACTGCATGCTGGCATTTGCGCCATTTCGAGTCGACTGGTGGCGACGCCACCAGTGTTGCCGGCTTTGCCCGGCCCGTAAAGCGTCTTCACCGCCTGAAACACATCGATGCCCTCAGTCCTGCTCGGCATGTTTGCGCTTTCGACCACCGCGATGCAGTCGGTGTCGACGAGGGCTTCGGCGCCCGCGCCGGTGAGCCGCTTGTACTGGCCGAACAGGTAGCCGATTTCGCGTGCACCGACGCCGATACCGCCAGCCGGCACATCGATCTGGGGTCCGACGTGGCGATATTACTCGTTCATAAACGACTGGCAGAAACTTATGATCTCGGCCTCGGAGCGACCCTTCGACCTGCAGTTCGCGTAACCCTTACTCGCAACGATCGGAAGGCCGGTGAACGTGCTCTTGAAGGTCTGTTCGTAACCAAGAAGCATAATTGCACCCGCGTCGACGTTGGGGTGAAAGCGCAAGCCACCCTTGTAGGGCCCCAGCGGGCAATCCAGCAAACCGACTGCATCGGCAGACGGTGGTTCGAAATGCTACAGAGACTACCGATCGCCTGTTGGTTCGTGGTTATCTCGAAACCCATGCCATCGACGGTATTCGCCGATCGCCCGGCACTGTACCTGCTTATGCCCCGGCTCGGACCGATCAGCACGCCGGCACTGGCGGCCCCTAGCTGGCGAGACGCCATTTGAATCTCGCCCTGTTCGGTCTTCTGGGCCATGTGGAGTCAGCGCTGCTGATTGTCGTTGCATAGTTGCTTGGCGAGCGCATCGCGCACCGACCGTTGGTTGACCTTCCTCCTCATCTGGCTCACCGGTGCCCTGCTGGCTGGAGACGGTATCTTTCGCTTGCGGTGATAAGTCGATGGCGGACCGACACAGATTGGACTCACCAGGTTTCCGGTGACTGCTTCCGCACCAATTCGTAGTCCCGCTTCCGCACACCCTGGAGCAGCAGATCGACGTTATCAGCTGGCGCACCCAGCATCTGCAATGCCGTCGCTCCCAGCCGCAAGCTGGCCTCGATGGCCTCCGGGTAGGCTTGGGCGGCGCCGGCATCGAGCAGGCTGGCACTTGCCTCCAGGTCTCGTGCCCGCACGATAACCGGCACCCGAGGGTAATTTTCGCGCAGCAAGGAAACGGCATGCAGCGCAGTCGTCGCATCATCCACCGTTATGACCACCAACGCGGCCCGCTCGGCGTGTGCAGCCGCAAGCAACTCGGGATCGGCGATGTCCCCGTACAGCACGTTCTGCCCGATCGCGCGACCCTGAGCCACCCGCTCCGGGCGGGTGTCGAACGCGACAAACGGAATATCGCTGGCATGCAGCAGGGTGGCAATGGTGTGTCCCACGCGGCCGTACCCGCCAACCAATACCCGTGGCGGTGGGTCCAGGGCCAGGGTCGCCCGATCCGGCGTCACGCCCGCTTGGCTCTCCAGCCGCTTTGCCAGGCGGTTGCCAAGACGTACCAATAGCGGAGTCGCCAGCATACTGAGCGAGATCACGCCAATACCCATGACAAAGGTTG
>JAGRHB010000218.1 GCA_020445245.1 Gammaproteobacteria bacterium | reverse complement strand
GACCTTTGCGCAAGTCCCGTTCGAGCCCGAAGCCGGGGCCTACGGCGGTACTGCGCACGCTCATGCACATCAGCACGCCCATGACGACCACGAGCCGCACCATCGGCACGAAGATGTCGCCGGCTGAATCATCGACCGGTGCGCTCGGCCGCCTGCGGCTGATGCAGCTGGTCAGTCCGGCGCTGCCGATCGGTGCCTTTACCTACTCACAGGGGCTGGAATGGGCGGTCGACGCCGGTTGGGTGAACGACAGCGCGACACTGTGCGACTGGCTCGAGGGCCTGCTGGACGATGGCCTGACCCATCTGGATCTGCCGGTGCTGCGCCGTCTCTACGCTGCGTGCGAAGACGCTGACCCGGATGCCATCGCTCGCTGGGGACGAATACTCTATGCGAGCCGTGAGTCGCGCGAACTGCGCGCCGAGGAGCGGCAGCGTGCCCGCGCGCTGATCACCCTGCTGGGCGACTTGGGCATTGGACATGCAGTGGCCTGGCGGGATGTGCTGTCGCACTGCCAGGCCGCACCGTTCGCGCTGGCCGCGGTGCACTGGGCGATCGGTATCGAGGACTGTGCCCTGGGTTATGCCTGGGGCTGGCTGGAGAACCAGGTCGCGGCGGCGATAAAGCTGGTACCGCTCGGCCAGACCGATGGTCAGCGCGTGCAGCTGGCGCTCGCCGAACACCTGCCCCAGGCCGTCGAGCGCGCACTCGCGATCGACGACGAAGACATCGGCGCCGGTGCGCCGGCGCTGGCGATCGCCAGTGCACGACACGAGACACAGTACACCCGCCTGTTCCGTTCCTGACTCGGGCGGGCCGAACACGGAGATTGCGATGGCATCGAACAAACAGGCCCTGCGGGTCGGCGTCGGCGGTCCGGTCGGTTCGGGCAAGACTGCGCTGCTCGAGGTGCTGTGCAAGGCCCTGCGCGAGCGCTACGACATCGCGGTGGTAACCAACGACATCTATACCCAGGAGGACGCCAAGATCCTGATGCGTGCCGAGGCGCTGCCGTTCGAGCGCATCGTCGGTGTCGAGACCGGCGGCTGTCCACATACTGCGATCCGCGAGGATGCCTCGATGAACCTGGCGGCGGTCGAGGACCTGCAGCAAAGGTTCCCCGATCTCGACGTGGTGTTCATCGAGAGCGGCGGTGACAATCTGTCGGCCACCTTCAGCCCCGAGCTGGCCGACCTGACGATCTATGTGATCGACGTCGCCGAGGGCGAAAAGATCCCGCGCAAGGGCGGCCCCGGCATCACCCGCTCCGACCTGCTGGTGATCAACAAGATCGACCTCGCGCCCTACGTCGGTGCCTCGCTCGAGGTGATGGAGGCCGATACCAACCGCATGCGAGGTGATCGCCCCTGGGTGTTCGCCAACATGAAGACCCGCCAGGGCCTCGACACGATCATCGCGTTCATCGAACGCGAGGGGATGCTGCAGTCAGCGATGGCGTCGTGAGCCGGTTCGCGTCTGTCGGACAGTGGCAGCGCCCCGGAAGGCGACGTTTCAGTCGGCCTCGCCACCGTGCTTGAACGCTGCGCACAGCGTGCGCTGTACTGATTCGGGCACGGGTTCGTACTCCGCCAGTTCCAGGGTGTAACTGGCACTGCCACCGGTCATCGCCTTGAGCCGTTCGGGGTACTCGTCCAGCTCGGACAGCGGCGCCTGCGCAACGACCATCATGCGGCCATGGGGCAGGGCGCGGGTGCCCAGTACGCGGCCACGCCGCCCAGCCAGGTCTCCGGTGATGTTGCCGATCGAATCTTGAGGCACCTGCACCTCGAGGTCGACGATCGGCTCCATCACCACCGGATGCGCTTCGCGTACCGCTGCGAGAAGTGCCTTGCGTCCGGCGGCAACAAACGCGACCTCCTTCGAGTCGACTGGATGGTGTTTTCCGTCGGTCACCACCACCTTGAGATCGACCAGCGGATAGCCGGCGATCGCACCGGCCGCAAGGCCCTCGCGCACGCCCTTTTCGACCGCCGGGATCAATGACCCGGGGATGGCGCCGCCGACCACCGCCGAGACAAACTCAAAACCGCTGCCGCGTGGCAGGGGTTCGACACGCAGCATGACCTCGCCGAATTGCCCGGCGCCACCGGTCTGCTTCTTGTGGCGGTGCTGGCCCAGCGCGCTGGCTGTGATGGTCTCGCGGTAGGCGACGCTGGGTCTGTCGGTATCCAACTCGATGCGGTAACGCGCCTGCAGCTGGTCGAGCGTGGTCCGCAGGTGCAGTTCCGACAGCCCGCGCAGTACTGTCTCACGGGTGCCCGGATTGGCCTCAAGGGCCAGGCTGGGGTCTTCCTCCAACAGTTTGTGCAGTGCATCGGCAAGACGCTGTTCGTCCTGGATGCGGCGGGTACGTATTGCCAGGCCGGCTACCGGCAAGGGGAATCGCGACGGTTGCAGATGCAGGAAGTCCTCGTCGTGCGAGTCGTGCAGGATGGCGTCAGGGTGGATGTCGTCTATCTTGGCCACTGCGCGAATATCACCGGGTATACCGTTGATTACCTCCGGGTGTTCCTTGCCGAACAGGGTGAACAGGTGCCCCACCTTGAAAGGTTTGCGGCCATCGCCGATGAACAGCTGGCTGTCGCGGGTGACCGTTCCCTGGTGAATGCGGAACAGTGCGAGCTTGCCGACGAACGGGTCGAAGATGACCTTGAACACGTGCGCCACCACGTGCCGGGCCGCGTCAGGCACCACGGCGTAGGGCACGGCCCTGTCGCCCTCGCCGATCAGGCAGCGCGGTGGGTTGCCTTCGGTGGGGTTGGGTGACAGACGCACCAGCACGTCGAGCAGCTCGGCCACGCCGGCACCGCTGCGCGCGGAGACGAAGCAGACCGGGATCAGATGGCCCTCGCGCAGTGCCTGTTCGAACGGGCTATGCAGTTGTTCGGGCGCAAGCTCCTCACCCTGCTCCAGGTACAGTGTCATCAGTTCTTCGTTGACCTCCACCACCTGGTCGATCAGCGCCTGGTGTGTTGCCGCGACACTGGAGAAGTCGCTGTCGCCGCTCGGATTGAAGAAACAGTCGACCACCCGGCTTGCGTTGCCCGCCGGCAGGTTCAGCGGCAGGCACTCCTTGCCGAAGGCCTGTTGCAGTTCCGCCAGTACCGCCGGCAGATCGGCATCCTCGGTATCGATGCGGTTGACGATGATCAGCCGGCACAGCCCACGTTCGGCAGCACGCTGCATCATCCGGACGGTGACCGCCTCGATGCCGGCGCGGGCGTTCACCACCACGGCCGCGGTCTCGACTGCCGGCAGTGTTGCCACTGCCTTGCCCAGGGTGTCCGGTGCCCCCGGGGTGTCGATCAGGTTGATGTGACAGCCCTGCCAGTCGAGCGATACGAGCGCGGTGTCCAGTGAATGGCCCCTTTCCTTTTCCAGCGGATCGAAGTCGCACACCGTGTTGCCGCGTGACACCTCACCGGACTGCGGAATCCTTCCCGCGCTCGCCAGCAGGGCCTCGATCAGTGTGGTCTTGCCGGCGGCGGCATGGCCGACAAAAGCGATATTGCGGATGTCCTCGGTGGTGTATGCCATGGGTCGATTCACTCCGGTATGTTGCGGCGGTCGGCCGCCACTGCACTGCGTCGGTTCAAGAATAAACATTTTCGCGGTTGCACGGCCTGCGCCGGGTCAAGGGCGGCGCAGGGGACGGATGACCCGTGCGTACGACCGATCCTGTCGGCGGCGTGCTGGTAATATCCCCCGATGGACGTATCTCACATCATCGACGGCCTCAACGACGCCCAGCGCGCCGCGGTCACGGCACCTCTGGGTAGTGCACTGGTGCTGGCCGGTGCCGGCTCGGGCAAGACCCGGGTGCTGGTCCACCGCATCGCCTACCTCGTCCGGATCCGGCGCGAAGATCCCCGCGGCATACTGGTGTTGGCCTACAACCGGCACGCCGCCGCCGAGATTCGCGAGCGTCTCC
>JAGRHB010000217.1 GCA_020445245.1 Gammaproteobacteria bacterium | reverse complement strand
GAGGAGTACCTGCACGGCAAGTGAGTCGGCACATACTCGCCGGTGTTAACCTTGGGTCCGTTGCGCCGGGTTGTCCGGTGGCGGTCGGTATCGCAGGGCATAGGGGGATGCGTTGAGCTGGTGGGGAAAACTGGTGGGTGGGGCGTTCGGATTCATGCTCGGTGGGCCGCTGGGTGCCCTGCTGGGCCTGGCCCTGGGACACAATTTCGACAAGGGGCTCAAGGGCCTGCCCGACGACGCGGCGGGTGTGGGTGACCGCGAACGGGTGCAGATGGCCTTTTTCACCGCCACGTTCGCGGTGATGGGGCGCGTCGCCAAGGCGGATGGCAGGGTCAGCGCCGAAGAGATTCGCATGGCCGAGGCGGTCATGGCAGAGATGTCACTGGATGCCACCAAGCGCAAGGCCGCGATCAACCTGTTCCATCAGGGCAAATCCGAGCAGTTCGATCTGGATGCGGTGCTGCAGCAGTTCCGTCGGGAGTGTCACGGGCGCAGCACACTGATCGGCATGTTCATGGAGATTCAACTGCAGGCGGCGTACGCCGATGGCAGCCTGGATCCCGCCGAGGACCGTCTGTTAAGGCGCGTCTGCGATGGCCTGGGCGTGTCCGAACTCGATTATCACCGCCTCGAGCGCATGGTAAGGGCCGAGCGCGGCTTCGGCGGACAGGCCGGTGGCAGGGGTCGGGGCCGTGCCAGTGCGGGCAGTCGTCCGAGCGCGGATGAGGCCTACCAGGTTCTCGGCGTGCCGCGCGATGCCAGCGACGCCGATGTCAAGCGTGCCTACCGGCGTCTTCTCAGCCAGCATCACCCGGACAAACTGGTGTCCAAGGGTCTGCCCGAGGAGATGATGAAGGTGGCGGCGCAGAAGACGCACGAAATCCGCCAGGCCTATGAGCGGATACGGGAGGCGCGGGGTGGTTGAGCGGTTCTGCCGGGCTCCGTATGCTTGCACCTGGCCCGCCTGACGCAATCGGGTGTCAGCGTGCCAGTGGAGGACCCATGACCGACAGCTTCGACCCCCTGATACTCAATATCCTGTATGCCTGCATGGGCGGATTTCTGACCCTGCTGTTCATGTGGCTGGGGTGCAAGGTGTTCAGTCATATCGTCAGTTTCAGCATCCCGCAGCAGTTGGCCGCCGGAAATATGGCGGTGGGGATGATGATCATGGGTATTTTCATCGGGATCGGTACCGCGATGGGGCTGGTGATCGGTCTCGGGCTCAACTGAGTGATGCGGGCACGGGCCGGCTTCTGGCTGACCGCCGCGTTGTTGCCCGCGTTGGCGCTGGCCGGTGTGCAGCGCCATGTCAAACATGAACACTGGACGACCGAGTTCGATCCGCTGTTCCGCAAGTACACCAAACATTACTTCGGCGCGCATTTCGATTGGCACTGGTTCAAGGCCCAGGGTATCGCCGAGTCGGGCCTGAACCCCAACGCGCTCAGTCCGGCAGGTGCACGCGGGATCATGCAGATCCTTCCCTCCACCTATGACGAAATCAAGTCGCAGATCCCCTTCCTGGCCGGGATCGAGGAACCTGGCTGGAATATCGCCGCAGGAATCTTCTACGACCGCCAGCTGTACCGGAAGTGGAAGCGGAAGAACGAGGTGCAGACGGCAGAGCGTCTGAAATTCGCCTTCGCCAGCTACAACGCCGGCTATGGAAATGTGCTCAAGGCCTACAGGCGCGCGGCTGCCGAACATGGCGAGATCAAGCGCTGGGATCAGCTGGCTCCGCACGCGCCGACCGAAACGGGGCGCTACGTCAGCCGGATAGAGAGCCTGATGCAGGTCGGTGACTGACCTGCATCAGGCCGGTTTCATTGCTGCTGCCAGTATGGCGTACGGTATCCGGGGTAAGCCGCCGGGTAGCGTGGCCCATAGGCTGGCATCGCCGGGTAGGGATAGGGCTGGAAGCGATTGCGGTTGGCCTGGATCGCACGGTTCTGCTCCAGTGTCGCCTCGCGCTGCTCACGCTGGCGGCGCATGTTTTCCTCGTGTTGGGCCTGACGCTCGCTCATGTACATATCGAAACGCGAGCGCATCGATTCGCGATAGGCCGCCATCGCGTCGGCATTCTCAAACTGCATGGCGGTAGCGCTGACAGACGAATCGGTGGGCTCCGTGGCGCTTCGCTGCGCATCGGCGCCGTCGGTTGCAGGGGCGGGCGGTGGCGCGTCAGCCATGGGCGGAGCGGCCGCCGGAGCGGGTGCCAGTCCGGTGATCGCCGGTGGCGGCGGTGCGAAACGGGGCTCGGCCGGCATCGGCGGGGCAATTGGTGTTTCGGCAGCGGCCGGTGCTTCGACAGCAGGCGGTGTTGCCGAGGCATAGGGACCGGGGATGGCGTCGGGCGTCTTCGCAGCCATCCCGTCGGCGACCGGCGACGCCGGTGCCGGCTCGGACCTGGCAACCAGGGCGTCCGTCGAGGTTACCGGCGATGTCGGTTCTGCAGTCGGGACCTGGGCCTGCGTCTGTACTTCCTGTTGCTGCACGCCCGCTGCCTCCTGCGGGCGCGTGAGATTGGCTTCGGACGCCTTCTGCATCTCGTCGCGACGTGCCTGCAGTTTCTCGCGCATGGCTTCGTGCCGGGCCGCTGCCTCTGATGCCGCGGTATCTGCTTCTGCTGGCGCATCAGCCGGCGCCCCTGCCCACGGCGGCGACGGCGGCATCCGGTAACCCTGCTTCTGTGCGCGTATCTTCAATTGTTCGTACTGCGCATTGCGGTAGTCGTCGCGGGCCGCACCCTGGAGATTGGCCATGGCGGCGGTGTGCGCGGCGATCTCCTGGTCGTTCATGATGCGAAAGGCCGGTGCCTCGGTCGCGCGCGCGGGAGCCACCAAGATGATGCCCAGGCCGACGAGGCCGCCGAGTAACTGCTTCAGGTTCGTCATTTCACATTACCTTGCTGCGATGCTGGATTAGCCATTCTAGCAGCCTGCCGGACTTAAGGCTGATCTGCTGCGCCGGCGGGAGAGCGGGTCATTTTCCCGATCTTTTTCGTCAAATAGCTACGGCCATTCTCCTCAAGCGATCGAGAATACCGCCTCGCTCTCCCACCTTGCTCGCGACGATCGCTCAGGTCCGGCAGGCGGCCGGCCCGGAACCCCTGTGTCGTTGGCAACGCAGCCCACCTCGTGCTCAGGCGTCGCGCTCGATTCCGAGTTTTTTCATGCGCGACCGCAGGGTGCTGGCGGGCAGATCGAGGATCTCTGCGGCACCACCTTTGCCGGCGATGGCCCAGCCGGTGTGATCGAGCACCCGGCGGATGTAGCGTGCCTCGTTTTCTGCCAGCGCAACCAGTTCTTCCACGGGCTCCCGGGAGGCGCCGGCATTGCTTGTCGAGATCTCCGCGCCGGCACCTATGCCTGAGTTGACCAGGTGGGGTGCGATCGGGACCACCTTGTCGCGCGCGAGAATCGCCGCCCGTTCGATCACGTTTTGCAGTTCGCGGATGTTGCCTGGCCAGTGGTAGGCCATCAGCAGTTGCATGCCATCATCGGAAACGCGACTGAAAGAGCGGCCCTGCGCCCGCGCCTGATCGGACAGGAACTTGGCCACCAGCAGCGGGATATCCTCGCGGCGATCCCGCAGCGGCGGCACGGTGAGGGGAAACACATTGAGACGATAGAACAGGTCCATGCGGAACTGGTTCTTTTCCACCATGTCGACCAGATCGCGGTTGGTGGCCGCGATCACCCGGACATCGACCTTGATCGAGCTCTCCGAGCCGAGTCGGCTGATCTCGTGTTCCTGCAGCACGCGCAGCAGCTTTACCTGGGCATCCAGCGGCAGTTCACCGACCTCGTCAAGGAAGATGGTGCCGCCATCGGCGAGCTCGAAGTGTCCCTGGCGCTGCTTGTGCGCGCCGGTAAACGCCCCTTTCTCGTGGCCGAACAGTTCGCTTTCGATCAATGTGGGCGTGATGGCCCCGCAGTTGACCTTGATCAGCGGGCGGTC
>JAGRHB010000216.1 GCA_020445245.1 Gammaproteobacteria bacterium | reverse complement strand
AGCGCTGGTCAGGGAAGCGGCAATCTGCTTGGCACTAGGCACAATCAAGTCCTTTTGTTGAGAGTGAAAGGATTAACTGAAGCGGCTGAGCAAAAAATGTGCCGCTTGTCCGCTTGACGATATGAATCAATAAGTTGCTTGCTGTCTGGCAGGGCTGCTGACCGGTAGCGTGTATATAATTCTGACAGCTGGCACCACCCTCCAGAATTGTGTCACCCTCGCCGCTGCCGGGAATATAACCGGAAACAAATGTTCTCGAGAAAAAAGAAAAGATGTTATCCCCGCCGTTTGGGGTATCCGGTGATTACTGATGGAAGGGTGATTGATTCCATCCAGTGGTCGATCTACCGGAATCGACCCCAGCGGGTACGATTCACATCATCCAATCACGGACGATGAGGGTGGGTGACGGTGTCGACGAACATTCCCAAGCTGTGAGCGTACCTGGGCACCAAGAAGCGGATTACTCACTATCCCAAACGCTGCAGCCCTAGCAGGCCGTTGAATTTCGGCTTTGAAATGCGACGATAGCGCCATCCTGACGGAGGTGGAAGCCAGACCCCATGCGCGGCCCCGACATTCACCAAGACACGTTGTTCAGCACGGTCAGCCCGGAGAGCCGGGTGCCGAAGGACCATCCGCTGCGGCCGATCCGACAGATGGTCGATACAGCACTCAAGTCGCTGGATCGCGAGTTCGAAGCCCTGTACTCGGCCTTTGGCCGCGAATCGATACCGCCGGAGAAATTGCTGCGTGCTCAGTTGCTGATGGCGCTGTACACGATCCGCAGTGAGCGACAGTTGATGGAGCAGATCGACTACAACCTGCTGTTTCGCTGGTTCGTCGGCTTTTCAATGGATGACGAGGTCTGGGATCACTCGACCTTCACCAAGAATCGGGACCGGTTCTTGCGCGGCGATGTCGCGCGTCAGTTTTTCGCGCAGGTGCTGGCCGAGGCCGAACGCGCGGACCTGTTGTCGAAAGAGCACTTCAGCGTGGACGGCACGATGATCGAGGCGCTGGCCTCGCTCAAGAGTTACCGGCCGAAGGACGAGGACGAGCCACCTGGCGGTGACGGCGGCCGTAACCCCTGGATCGACTTCAAGGGCGAGAAGCGCAGCCGAGACACGCACGAATCGAAGACCGACAAAGACGCCTTGCTCTACAAGAAGAGTCCGGGGACTGGTGCCAGGCTCTGCTACCTGGGTCATTTGCTGATGGAGAACCGGCATGGCCTGGTGGTGGACGCGCAGGTGACGCAGGCGACCGGCACCGCCGAACGGGAGGCCGCCGTCGACATGGCTTCAGCGCTCAGTGGCACGCACCGCGTGACGCTGGGCGCGGACAAAAGCTACGACACCCAGGGCTGCGTCGATGATCTGCGGTGCGCAAATGTGACACCGCATGTGGCGCAGAACACCAGCAACCGTTCATCGGCGATCGATGGACGCACCACCTGCCATGCGGGCTACGTTGCCAGCCAGCGGATCCGCAAACGGATCGAGGAATGCTTTGGCTGGGCGAAGACCATTGGCGGGTTGCGCAAGAGCCGGTTCGTGGGCCGCGAGAAGCTGGACTTCCAGTTTCTGATGACGTTTGCGGCGTACAACCTGATGCGGATGCGCAATCTCGGGGTGGGCGTATGTTGCTGAACGCGGTGTCGAGGGATTGGTCCGCCTGGATGCCGGGATTTCGGTCAAAAACGCCGCCGAAAGCCAACATGGGCGCGATTTGCCCGGCAAAAAATCCAAGCGCCGAGCAAGACGGCCGGTAAAGACGGCTCCTTTTCAACGGCCTTATAGATGGTCCGTCCGTAGCCATTGATCCTTTCTCCTAAGCTCGACGGTGGGACAGGCACCCGCCGGGGACGACTATTGAACGGCCAAGCGTCTGACGCTCACTAACATACCGCCGCCCCGGCAGGTGTCGCTGATTTCGATAACGAATACTCAGGGACCGCCTTCCAAACGCTTCCTATAAAGCCTTCGCAGAAATCGGCATGCCTATCCCCGTCAAACTGTAGCAGCCGGAGCCCGCGCCATGAAATCACTTGATCACTTCGCCGCCATCATCGGTATCGACTGGGCCGACAGAAAACATGACCTGTGCCTGCGGTGCCGGGGTTCCGCTGCATTGGCTTACAGCGTGTTATCCCACAGCCCCCAGGCCATCGACGACTGGGCCAGGGAATTACAGCAGCGCTTTCCCGACCAGCAGATCGCCATCTGTATCGAGTCGCGCAAGGTGCCGCTGATCCATGCCTTGCTCAAGTACCCGTTCCTGGTCCTGTTCCCGGTCAATCCACAGACCCTGGCCCGTTACCGGCGCGCGTTTCGCCCCAGCCGCGCCAAGGACGATCCGGTCGACGCCCAGCTCCTGCTCGATCTGGTCTCGCGCCATCCCGAACAGTTCAATCCGTGGACGCCAGAGCGGCCCGAGATACGCGCCCTGGCCAGCCTGGTCGAGCAACGGCGCACACTCGTCGCCGACAAGGTGCGCTATACCAACCGTCTCACCTCCGCACTGAAAAACTACTACCCCCAAGCTCTTGATTGGTTTGACGATAAGGACACTCTTCTGTTCTGCAATTTCGTCGAACGCTGGCCGAATCTCGCCGCCGTCAAGCGGGCTCGGCACGACACCCTGCAGCGCTTCTTCCACCAACACGGTGTGCGGCGCAGCGCCGTCATCGAGCGCCGGATCGCGTCCATCAAAACCGCCATCCCCCTGACCACGGACCCGGCCGTGATCGAACCCCAGCAACTGTTGGTGATGTCGCTCATCCATCGCCTGGCACTGACTCTCGGCTACCTGGCCGAGTACGACCGCGAGATCGATAGGCGTTTCACTGCCCTGGATGATGCCAAGCTGTTTACGGCACTGCCCGGTGCCGGCCAGCAACTCGCCCCACGCCTTTTGGTGGCCTTCGGCGAAGATCGACAGCGGTTCAATTCCGCCGAATCGCTTTGCCGCTATGCCGGTATCGCCCCGGTCACCGAGCGATCCGGCAACAAATCCTGGGTCCACTGGCGCTACAGCTGCCCACGCTTTCTACGCCAGACCTTCGTCGAGTGGGCCAACGAGAGCATCCGTTTCTCGTTCTGGGCGAGAGCCTTCTATCAGCTTCAGCGCGAACGCGGAAAGACCCATCAGATGGCTGTCCGGTCACTCGCCTTCAAGTGGGTACGCATCCTCTTTCGCTGTTGGCAGACAAGTACGCCATATGACGAGGCCAAGTACCTGATGGCACTCAAAGCCAAGGGCTCACCACTGGTCGCCGAACTTGCGAAGTAAATAGATTTCTCTTGTCAGTCCACCTCAGGGCGTGTGTTAGGCCATGACGCCGTTAATTAGTTGGGAAACAGACGCGATTAATGCCCCTACCACAATCCACAAAAAACGCACCAATGATGCAGCAACTTTGAACCACCACTTTTGCTTTGTAAGGTAATCCGTCCATTCCGTTAGCGCTGTGAAGCCCGCTGGCGTAATTGCCAAATATTCACTGGTGATGATGTTTGCGATGCCCGGCATTGCCAGTTGTTCATTGTCAGAGATGAGGCCGGCCTTCATGAGTTCATCGGCAATGCGACGCTCGTTGCCTTTCAAATCATTCGCGTAAATCGCCTCCTTCTCTCCGACCCGTTTTAGGAAATCTACGTATGACTCCATACTGATCGGCTCCACTTCTTTTGGTCTACCGGGCATCTAATTTAGTTCTCCGATCTTTTCTGGCCTAACGAGACTGTCGAATTTCTGCTTTCACGAAAGCCGACGCCTCAATCTCCGTTATTTTGCCCGAGCAGGAGCCATTGGCGGACTTTATGCGCTCCAGGCGTGGAGGGGTGAAATCGTGCTGCCAGCGTGTCGAGAAGCACTGGGACAGCCCGTATGGCCGCGGCTTCCGGCCATCAACCCGCCTCATGCTACAGCCCCAAAATGCGCCAGCTTCTCGATGTTGTGCACCAGGGCA
>JAGRHB010000215.1 GCA_020445245.1 Gammaproteobacteria bacterium | reverse complement strand
GTGATCGCTGCGACCAACCGTCCCGACGTGCTCGACCCGGCGCTGCTGCGCCCCGGTCGTTTCGACCGCCAGGTCGTGGTCGGTCTGCCGGACATCCTTGGTCGCGAGCAGATCCTCAAGGTGCATATGCGCAAGGTTCCGCTGGCCGATGACGTCAAACCCTCGCTGATCGCACGGGGCACCCCGGGTTTTTCCGGTGCCGATCTGGCCAACCTGGTGAACGAAGCCGCTCTGTTTGCGGCGCGTGCCAACAAGCGCCTGGTCGACATGGACGACATGGAAAAGGCCAAGGACAAGATCATGATGGGCGCCGAGCGCAAGTCGATGGCGATGAAGGAGTCCGAGAAACGCCTGACCGCCTATCACGAGGCGGGCCACGCGATTGTCGGCCTCAAGGTGCCGTCGCACGACCCGGTTTACAAGGTCTCCATCATCCCGCGCGGGCGTGCGCTGGGCGTGACGATGTTCCTGCCAGAGGAAGACAGGTACAGCCACAGCAAGGAGCATCTCGAGAGCCAGATCTCCAGCCTGTTCGGCGGGCGAATTGCCGAGGAACTGATTTTTGGTCCCCAAGCGGTTACCACCGGTGCCTCGAACGATATCCTGCGTGCCACCGACATCGCGCGCAGCATGGTCACCAAGTGGGGTCTGTCCGACCGCATGGGCCCGCTGTCATATGGCGAGGACGAGGGCGAGGTGTTTCTCGGTCGTTCGGTGACTCAGCACAAGGCTCTTTCAGACGATACCGCGCACGCCATCGATGAAGAGGTACGCGCTTTCATCGACCGCAACTACGAGCGTGCGTCGCGGATTCTGAACGAGCATGTCGACCGGTTGCACGCGATGGCCGAGGCGTTGATGAAGTACGAGACGATCGATGCCGACCAGATCCGCGACATCATGGCGGGACGTGATCCGCGGCCGCCGGCCGGGTGGGACGATGACACGCATGCCCGCCCGGGTGGTGGTGCGACCGCTGACGACGGTAAGGACGTCAGTGGTGAAGCGCCGATCGGCGGACCCGCCGGTCAGCACTGACCCCGCCGCGCCAACCCTCTCATGTGACCAGCCGGCAGACCGGATGGGCCTGGTTCGACCAGGACCCTTCCGGTTGTCCCTGAATCCAGCATGATCCTCGATTGCGCCGGCAAATGCCTCGACCTGTCTCGCCCGTGCGTGATGGGGATTCTCAATGTCACCCCGGACTCGTTTTCGGACGGCGGCCGCTTTGCCACCCCTGATGACGCCTTGCGACAGGCCGAGCGCATGGTCGAGGCCGGCGTCGACATCATCGACATTGGTGGCGAATCCACCCGCCCGGGGGCGTTGGCCACATCGGTCGACGAGGAACTGATCCGCGTAATACCGGTCATCGAGCGCCTTCACCAGCGGTTCGATACGCCACTGTCGATCGATACCTCCAAGGCCGAGATCATGCGCGCCGCGGTGACCGCCGGCGCCGGCATGATCAACGACGTATGTGCGCTCGGCGCGCCGGGCGCAATCGCCGCCGCAGCGGAGCTCGCGGTACCTGTTTGCCTGATGCACATGCAGGGCGAACCGCGCACGATGCAAACCGCGCCTCAATACGACGACGTGGTTGCCGATATCATTCATTATTTGACTGAACGCGTGGATTCCTGCGTCGCGGCCGGTATCGATCGCACCCGACTGCTGGTCGACCCAGGGTTCGGTTTCGGTAAGGCCTTGCAGCACAACCTGACGTTGCTGCGTGACCTGCAGGCACTGCAGCAATTGGGGTTGCCGGTGTTGGTGGGCCTGTCGCGAAAGTCCATGCTAGGAGCCGTGACGGGCCGGGCGATCGACGAACGGCTCGCGGCCAGTGTTGCGGCCGCCGTGATGGCGGTGGAGCGGGGCGCCCGGATCGTCCGCGTACACGATGTGGCGGCGACTGTGGATGCCTTGAAACTTTGGCAGGCCACCATGGAAGGTGATAGCGATTGACGACTGGAGAAGGATAGGGAATGGCGCGTAAGTATTTTGGTACCGATGGCATAAGGGGGCGTGTCGGCGAAGGGCATATCAACCCGGAGTTCGTGCTCAAGCTGGGCTGGGCCGCAGGGCGTGTGCTGGGCAATGGCGAGGGCAGCAAGGTCCTGATCGGCAAGGACACGCGTATCTCGGGGTATATGTTCGAGGCCGCGCTGGAAGCCGGGCTGGCGGCGGCCGGCGTGGATATCCGCATGCTGGGGCCGATGCCGACGCCGGCGATCGCCTATCTGACCCGAACCCTGCATGCGAGTGCCGGGATCGTTATCAGCGCATCGCACAATCCGCACGAGGACAATGGCATCAAATTCTTTTCGGCCAGCGGCAACAAGCTGCCGGACGCGGTCGAGGAGCAGATCGAGGATGAACTCGGCAAGCCGATGACGACGGTCAGCTCGAGCCGTCTGGGCAAGGCCAAGCGGCTGGAGGATGCGCGCGGACGTTATATCGAGTTCTGCAAGAGCACCATTCCGTCCAGGCTGGACTTTCGCGGTCTGAAGGTAGTGGTCGACTGCGCGCATGGCGCGACCTACCACATAGCCCCGGACGTGTTCGAAGAGATAGGCGCCGAGGTCATCGCCATTGGCGCCGAACCGAATGGCCTGAATATCAACGAGGGCTTCGGTGCCACCAAGCCACGTGCACTGGCCAGTTCGGTACGCGTGAACGGTGCCCATCTCGGCATCGCCCTCGACGGAGACGGTGATCGTGTGATCATGGTCGATGAGACCGGCGAGGTTGTCGATGGTGACGAAATTCTGTACATCATCGCCCGTTCCCGACTGACCAATGGCGGCCTGCAGGGCAGTGTCGTCGGCACGCACATGAGTAACCTCGGGCTGGAGGTCGCACTGCGCGATCTGGGTGTCGGTTTCGAGCGCGTGGCGGTGGGTGACCGCTATATCCTTGAGCGCCTGAGCGAACAGGACTGGACGCTCGGCGGCGAGGCCTCGGGCCACATCATCTGTCGTGACCGCACCACTACCGGTGACGGTATCGTATCGGCGCTGCAGGTGCTGGCAGAGATCAACAAAACCGGAAAAACCCTCGGCGAGCTGCGCGGTGGCATGGTCAAGTTTCCGCAGGAGCTGATCAACGTGCCGCTCGGCGGCGTGCGTGCAGCCGATGTGATGGCGAGCAAGGCGGTGGTGGACGCAGTACGCAGCGTGGAATCGGCGATGGGTGCCGACGGCCGGGTGCTGCTGCGACCGTCTGGCACGGAGCCGTTGATTCGTGTGATGGTTGAAGGCCGTGAAGCCGCCGTCGTGACCTCAAATGCCAATGCGATTGCCGAGGCGGTGCGCCACCTGGTCGCTGCCTAGGGGATTTTCGCGGTCGACCCGCGTGTTGCCATTGATCTGGCGGCCCTGCACCGTTAAGCTACGCCGCCTGATTTGAAGGGGAATGCGACATGCGTCAGCCGTTGGTGGCGGGTAACTGGAAGATGAACGGGTCGCGCGCCAGCGTGTCTGAACTGCTGGGCGGGCTCAAGTCCGGCATCGGTGCGGTGAATGCGGCGGAAGTCGCTGTCTGTGCGCCTTTTGTCTATATACCCGAAACGCAGAAACAGCTCGACGGTACGGCCATCAAGTGGGGCGGCCAGGATGTTTCGACCCACGAGTCCGGCGCCTACACCGGTGAGATCTCGGCACAGATGCTTGCGGATTTCGGCTGTCACTTCGTCATCATCGGCCACTCGGAGCGCCGCGCCTATCATGGTGAGAGCGATATCCTGGTTGCCGAGAAGTTCACCGCGGCACGTGCAGCGGGGTTGGTGCCGATACTGTGCGTCGGCGAGACCCTTGACGAGCGCGAGCGCGGCGTCACTGAACATGTGGTGGCGCGTCAGCTCGACGCGGTGATCGAACATTGCGGAATCGATCTGGTGGGTCAGGGCGTCGTGGCCTACGAGCCGGTCTGGGCGATCGGCACCGGAAAAACCGCATCTCCCGAGCAGGCGCAGGAAGTGC
>JAGRHB010000214.1 GCA_020445245.1 Gammaproteobacteria bacterium | reverse complement strand
ATCGGCACTCGTACTGCAGTGCCCGCAGGGATGACAATTTGTCCGCGAGGTAGGAATCGCGAAACCAGGGGGAAGTGCTGTAAACCCGCATCACAGCGGGCTTCCAGGCGGATCGGCCCAGATCCAGTTATGCGCATAATACATATTATGTAAAAATGCGTCTTGGGGCGCATAGGAATTCATCCCCGCTCACTGCCACTGCGTAGCAGTTCCACGAACGCTGACTCTGCGCTCGCCGTCAACAAGAGCTTCTCCGTCGAGCGCGTCATCGCCACATAGAGCAACTTTGCATCATTTGCGGCGTCTCCGTGTCGACTCGGCAAAGAACCGACGCCTGGTATGACCACCAGAGGAAACTCCAGCCCCTTGCTGCTGTGCATCGTCATTACCTTCACCGCATCCGCAGCAGGATTGAAAGCCTTCTTCTCCGATGATTCGATCAGGCTTTGTGTCGGCACCGCCAAGGCCGACAATCCACTAACCAGGTTCCGGGCCAAGTACTTCGAATGGCATGCGACGCACATATCCCGCCACGACACGCCGTCGGCTTGAAGACGTTTCAATGTATGAGCGATATATCGGATTTCCTCATCCTGTGACTGGCACATGCGCAGGTACGGTTTAGGACCGTGACGGCCGGCCGCCTGGGGCTCCACCAGCGGCACATGGTCCTCATCAGATTCGGTGGGCGCCAAATAGTGTTTGGCGAACTGGTATGCGAAATCGACAATCTCATTGGTGTTGCGGTAACTGAGCTTGAGGATCGTGGTCCGCCCCCGCGCCTGGATCCCGACGCTGGACAGGCTGAAGTCCATTGCCTTCTTCTTTTTGTAGATCGACTGGGCGTCGTCATACAGCAGCAGCAAAGACCCATCATCCGGATCGACCATCCGGACAATCAAGCGCAGCCAGTCTTCTTCAAAGTCGTGGCCCTCGTCGATCATCAAGGCGCCGTATTGGCCTTTCGGAATCTGCCCCTTGTCCGCAGCTGCAATGACCGTTGTCACCAGTTCTTCGAAATAATGCTCGCCAGGCTTTGGTCGCGGCACGTGATAGCGCTTCAGTTGCTCTCCACACCAGTCATGGAAGTGATAGACGTGCACCCGGTCATGTATGCCCCGCTCCTCCATCATGCCGCGGAGGTGCGCAGCGAGGGTGATATTGAAGCAGACAACCAGTATCGGTTTATTCAAGACTTGCGCGAGATAGAGGCAACGATAGCCAAGAATCAACGTCTTGCCTGAGCCCGCCACCCCGTGGACTATCCGGTGGCCGCTACCCAGGCTGCGCGCCAGCTGCTCCTGCTGCATATCCATGACTTTCACGATGTCAGGGATTAGGTCGGCAGGCCCGGTCTTTCCGCTTTCAGTAAGGTTCTTGTCTTTTGGCTCCTGGTCAAAGAGTCCAGCCTGTCCGTTGCTGATCCGAATCTCGGGGAAAACGTGCCATCTCACCCGGTCGATCTGGGGCAGCGTCATCTGCCGGCTGAAGGCGATATTGAACATGTCCCAGAGTCGCTTTTGAAAATCATCTGGATCAGTTGCCTCGGTCATCTCATCGCTACAGATGACCTGACGCGACGGCAAGACCTCCCCCATTTCCGCACGCTCGAACTGGGCGCGGCTAATACTGGTGAGCACCACGCCATAGCCATAGGGGAAGAGCAACTTGCCTTGATAGCGTCCCTCTAGGTGTACGAGTTGTGGGTCGGACTCGAGACGGTTCACCAACTCATAAGCGCACTGTCTGACCTGCTCAATCGGGTTCGCCTTGGTGACCAGGCCACGATCCGTCAGCAGACTGACCGACACTTTGTCGACCTGCCGAATGTTGTCGAGCTTCCAGTCCTTCACCTCCAGCAGGAGCAGGCCCCTGCCGGGATGCAGGATGATGAAGTCGGAATGCCGCTGGCGTCTACCTACCGGGAGTTCATACCAGCACAGATAGTCGTCTTCGAGATGGCTTTCCAAACGACGGGCAAAACGCTTCTCACCGGCCTGCATCCGCCCAAGGCAACTGTTCAGAGAAGGAATCAGACTGGCCATCTCACTCGCTTTCGATCAGTTGGGATTTGCGCAGATCCTATTCCGTGCGGCATCACTGACCCACCCTTGTCACAAGCTGCCGCATCTCGCGCTCCGGCCAAATGTACTTGCCCTTTACCGTCGTCGGACGCTCGTTGAGCCAGACCGCCACTTTCAACGGGTCCACGTCCATCACGTTCGGCAGCTCGAATGCCCAGGCCTGCAGATCCTGGCGGGCGATGTTGATGGACCCCTGCACCGAGCGGTCGGTGTCCGTATCGAAGCGCATCGGACCGAGCATCAGTTCCACTTTCTTTATCCGCGTATCCGGGACACCGGTCACCGCGAGCGTGGCGGTGAACAGTTCGCGAAACCATCTGCTGCCGAGTTCGGCGAATTGCGGCTTGCGCAGGCCGGCGAGGAACAGGCAGTAACGGGTTTCATCGTGACAAAACATCACGCACTGGCGGCGGTCGAGGTTGAACAGGTGGGCGTGCCAGCTGCCGAGAGGACTCGTCTCCTGCAGCGGTGTTGATGACACCTCCGGCAGTTTGGCGGCGAGTCTCTTTGAGCAGTGGGTGATCACGTCAGCAGGCCGCAGCCGTGATCGTTTCGCCTGGCGCCGGGACCGGCGGAGATGTGCGCATGCGCCGCATCCTGGATCAGCCAGCCGGCCTTCGAGAGCAGTTTGTCTATGTCGGACCGGGCTTGCTGTTCGGGCGTCATTGCTCTTCCCTGTTGATGCTGATATTGGGCGTAAATTCAGTCTGTTACAACTGATTACAGCGCAATTGGATCAACTATGTGCCGATCCGTGGGGCCGGCTGGCGGGATTTCATGACCTGCAGCGGTCAGCGCGACGCGGCTGTTTGCCGTTCGCTCGACAGCCAGTCGATCAGCTGATCGAGCGGCTTTGGCCTGCACAGGCCGAAGCCCTGTGCCTGGTCACATCCCATCTCGCGCAACAGCACCAGGGTCTCGCCGTCTTCGACGCCCTCGGCCACCACCCCGAGGTTGAGGTTGTGGGCCAGCGCCACGGTCGAGCCGACGATGCTGCGGTCCTGCTCGTTGTCGAGCATGTGTGACACGAACGAGCGGTCGATTTTCAACGCGCTGATCGGCAGCTTGCGCAGGTACACCAGCGACGAGTAGCCGGTACCAAAGTCGTCGATCGATGCCTTCATGCCGAGGTCGGTGAAGCGCCGCATCATCTCCGAGGCGCCGTCGGGGTCGTGCATGACGGCGGTCTCGGTCAGTTCCAGCTCGACCTCGGCGGCCGGCACACCGTGCCGGGCCAGCGCGTCCTCCAGGGTCGCCAGGCAGCGTTCGTCCAGCAGGTTGCGTGCCGACAGGTTGACTGCCACCGGCTGCACGAAGCCGAGGTCGCGCAGGCGCCGTTTCTCGGCGATCGCAAGATCAACCACCGCCGCGGTGAACGGATGAAGCACCTCGCTCATCTCCACCAGGTCGATGAACGCACCGGGGTACAGCAGGCCGCGACGCGGGTGCTGCCAGCGCACCAAGGCCTCGAAGCCGACCGTCAGGCCGCTGGCGATGTCGATCTTCGGCTGGTAGTGCAGCAGCAGCTGGTTCTCACACACCGCCTGGACCAGTTCGTTGGCCAGCGCCAGTCGTTCGGTGCTGTATTCGTCGGACTGGTAATCGTAAATGCATACGCCCTGGGAAAGCTGCTTGGCCTGGTACATGGCCACGTCGGCGGCACGCAGCAGCGCATGGCTGTCGCTGCCGTGCTCGGGGTAGCACGCCACACCGACGCTGGCGCCGAGGCGCACCTGGATGCCTTCCACCAGAAACGGCTGATCGAGCGCCGCGGCCACCTGGTGTGCGACGCCCGTGGGCCCCTCGCCATCAGGCCCGTCACACACCAGCACCGCAAACTCGTCGCCTCCGAGGCGTGATATCAGGTCGCAGCGGTCGCCGCAGAACTCGCGCAGGCGCGG
>JAGRHB010000213.1 GCA_020445245.1 Gammaproteobacteria bacterium | reverse complement strand
TCTCGATCGGTGGGCTGGTCGAAATCGTGCCGCTTTACTACATCAAGGACACGATCGAGAAAGTCGACGGCGTGCGTCCCTACACGCCGCTGGAGCAGCGCGGTCGCGACATCTACATCCGCGAGGGCTGCTATACCTGCCACTCGCAGATGATCCGCCCTTTCCGCGACGAGCACATGCGTTACGGTCACTACTCGCTGGCGGCCGAGTCGAAGTATGACCACCCGTTCCAGTGGGGTTCGAAGCGCACCGGGCCGGACCTCGGCCGTGTGGGCCGCAAGTACTCCAACGCCTGGCACACGCAGCATCTGAACAACCCGCGTGACGTTGTTCCGGAATCGATCATGCCGAACTACCCGTGGCTGCTGCGCAACGAACTCGATTACTCGGATGTCGCGGACCGCATGCGGGCACTCAAGATCGTCGGCGTGCCCTACTCGGAAACCGAGGAGGAGTACCTGGCCAATGTCGAGCAGTTCGGCGCGGCGATGGCCGATCAGTTCGACATCAACAGGGCGGATCAGAACCTGTTGGCGCAGGCACAGTCAGAGGACTGGGACGGTGACCGCACCCGCCTCACTGAAATGGATGCCCTGGTGGCGTACCTGCAGGTACTTGGCACCATGGTCGACTTTACCCAGTACGACGAAGGCTATTTCGCGGAATTCCGCTGAAGACCTTCGGTATCGAATAGACCAGGAGCAGATGCACAATGATGCAATGGCTGTCGAACATGGAGAATACCAAGCCGCTGGCGCTGGTGATCTTCTTCGTGGTCTTTGTCGGCATCCTGCTCTACGTCTTCGCCAACAAGAAGCGCTCGAAACGCCTCGAGTCCTACAAGAACATCCCGTTTCTCGAGGACGACGAGGCTGGCGAACAGAAAGATAAGGATTCGCGCAATGGCTGAACAGAATCAGGGCAAGGCCGTACAGACCACCGGCCACGCGTGGGACGGTGATCTGCAGGAGTTCAACAATCCGCTGCCACGTTGGTGGCTGTGGACTTTTTACGCCACCGTCGTGTTCGCGGTGGTCTATTGGATCTGGTACCCCGCATGGCCGGTGGCCGACAGCTTCACCAAGGGCATCGGTACCGTCACCTACCAGCGCGACGGCAAGGAAGTCACGACGCACTGGAACACGCGCGCCGAGTTGATCGAGGAGATGCAGACCGGCAGTGAGACCCTGAAACAACAGGCCTATCTGCAGAAGGTGGCGGCGGCTTCCTATGACGAGATCGTCAACGACCCCGACATGATGGCATTCACGCGCTCGATGGCGAAGGTGCTGTTCGCCGACAACTGTGCGGCCTGCCACGGGGTTGGCGGTACACCGGCCAAGATCGGCCTTTATCCCAACCTGCGTGACGACGCCTGGCTGTGGGGTGGTGATATCGCCAATATCGAGAGGACCATTCGCGAGGGACGCCACGGCTTCATGCCGGCGTTCGGCCAGGTGTTGGCCGAGGAAAAGCTCGAGCAGCTGGCGAACTATGTGCTGAGCCTGTCCGGTCACGCCGTCGACAATGCCAAGGCGGATCTCGGGCGGACGATCTTTCAGGGCAAGGAAGGTGGCTGCTATTACTGTCATACCGAGTCTGGCACCGGCATGGCCTCGCAGGGCGCGGCCAACCTGACCGATGCGATCTGGACCGTGGCCGACGTACCTGGCGCGGCGGACGACAAGGCGCGCATCGACGCGGTCGAGGCCGTGGTGCGTGACGGGGTCCACCGCCAGATGCCGGCCTGGAGCGGACGCCTGGACGACACGCAGATCAAGCTGTTGACAGTGTACGTGCAGAGTCTGGGTATCTGAGGCTTGCTGCCCGGTACATCTTGTTCCTTCTCCCCAAGGGGGAAGGCTAGGATGAGAGGATGAAGATCGAACGGTTCCATGCGGATTGTCCCTGTCCCGGCTTTCTCCCGCCGGGAGAGGGCGTGATCGGCCGTAGGGTCGATTAACGTTTGTCATGGCAGTCGTCGTCGCGGTCATGCATCTATCGGCACAGGCGGTTTAATCCGGGTCAACGCGAGTACCAACCAGACAGATCCATGAGCCAATCGCAACTGTACGCAGCGCGTACCAACATCTATCCGCGCTCGGTCAGTGGTCGCTTCCGCCGCATCAAATGGGCCGTTGTGGTCCTGGCCTATGGAGTCTATTTCCTCTTGCCCTGGCTGCGCTGGGAGCGCGCGTCCGGTGCCAACCAGGCTGTTCTGTTCGACTTGGCGGGGCGGAAGTTCTACCTGTTCGACCTGGTGGTGCATCCGCAGGACATCTTCTGGCTGGCCGGCCTGCTGATGATCGCGGCCTACCTGTTGTTCTTCGTCACCGGGCTGGCCGGGCGCGTGTTTTGTGGCTATTTCTGTTTTCAGACCCTGTGGACGGATGTCTACATCCTGATCGAGCGCTTGTTGCAGGGTGAACGTCCGGCCCGTATCCGCCTGGCGGGCGCGCCCTGGACAGGCGGCAAGATCGCCAGGGTCGGCCTCACGCATGCGATGTGGCTGCTGATGGCGTTCGTCACCGGCCTGACCTTCGTGCTGTACTGGGGCGATGCACCGCAGCTGCTCGGACATTTCTTCACCGGTGACGCCCCTTTTGCTGCCTACGCAACGACGCTCTTCCTGACCACGACGACCTATGTGATGGCCGGCATCGCGCGCGAACAGGTGTGCACCTACATGTGCCCTTATGCACGCTTCCAGGCGGTGATGTTCGACAAGGATACGATGATCGTGTCGTATGACGAGCGGCGCGGCGAGGGCAGCAAGGGACGGGCCCGGCTCGGTCGGGAGCTCAAGACGCGCGACGTGCGTGCGCAGGCGGGGGTGGGTGACTGTATTGACTGCGGCTATTGTGTGCAGGTCTGCCCCACGGGGATCGATATCCGCAACGGCCTGCAGATCCAGTGCATCTCCTGTGCCCTGTGTATCGATGCCTGCGACACCATCATGGATTCACTGGGCTGGGAACGCGGCCTGGTCGCCTATTCCTCGGAAAGACGCGCGACCACCGGCGAGCAGTTGCGCCTGCTGCGCCCCAAGGTGATCGGCTACGCCGCTGTGCTGGTGTTGGCGGTCGGCCTGCTGGCATGGAGCGTGGCGGAGCAGGCGGCGTTCGACATCAGCGTGCAGCAGGTGCGGCAACCGATTTATGTACAGTTGTCGGATGGGCGCATCCAGAACAGCTACGAGATCAAGGTCAACAACAAGACCAACAGGGCGTTGACGCTGCGCTTCCGTGCGCAGGGCCTGCCACCGGGCGCGGAACTCGACTTCGGGCGCTTTGAAGAGGTCAGTCTGCAACCCGAGCAGCGGCTGCGCCTGGCCGCGAGTGTGCGCCTTATGCCCGCTGAGTTCGACGGCCACAGCCACCCGTTCGAACTGCTTGCCGAGCCACAGGGGGGTACCGGGATTCCGCCCGTGAGCCATCCCAGCGTGTTTTTCGTCCCGCAGAAGGCGCAGGGGCGCTGAGATGGTTGTGAACCTGGCGCTCTACATTCGATTGGGGCTGTCCGGGTGACCGCGTCGGCCATACTGCTGGTGATCGGCGGCGGCGTGATTGCCGAGGTCGTCGTGTTCTTTCTGCTTCGTGCGTTGTTGGGCTTGAGTGGCAAGGCCGGCGCCATGGCGGTCGGCCTGCTGGCGCTCCTGGTCTACGTGCCCTGGGCCATCCTCGCCTGGCCCGGTGCCGACATCTTTGCAATTCACCTGGCGATCTACCTCACCGTTGCGTATGCGCTCGGCATGGTCGGCGGAAGCGTGGGGCGGCAGTGGCACTGGGCACCGGCCCTGATCGTCGGTTTCTTCGTGGTCGTGATCGCGACCAACGTGGTGTTTCTCGGTGTCGCGGAGCAGGGCATCACCGGCGTCTTCGCCAGACTTCTGCCCGAGCCGCGGGGTGCCGAGGTCGCCGATTCACGCTTCCCGGGCACCGTCTCACATGACTTTCAGAAGAAAGAGGCGTTGTACAACGACTATCTGCAACAGGTCGAGG
>JAGRHB010000212.1 GCA_020445245.1 Gammaproteobacteria bacterium | reverse complement strand
CCCCGGCTACCGCTGGGTCGAGCGTCAGGCGGGCGCAGGCGCGCAGCGCTTCCTGCTGGAACTGCGCAAGAGCGCCAATGCGGTCGTCAAGCTGAACGTGACCGCGACGGCCCTTTCCGAACGGGAGGCGGCCACCGCGATCGTGCTCGGGCTGGCTGACGTGGCGCCCGGTGCCCGTGCGGCCGCGACCGAGGCCGGGCTGACCTTCCTGCCGTTTGGCAGCGAGGCATTCGACCTGGCACTTCCGCGCAATATCTGGTTCCGCCGGCTGTTCCAGGATCTGTTGGGACGCCTGCAGTCGGGTGAATGTCGGCAGATCGCGGACCTGCTCGGTGGTTATGACTTCGCCGAGAGCGGGGAACTGGTGTGGGGCGAGGACTGAGCACAAGGTCGCCGTCCGCTTGTCTTTCCTGAAGGCGGCATCGTGCGAACCGGCTGTATTGCTGGTGCGCTGTCGATCAATGCCCACCACATATCGGGCAGTTCCGCCGGGGCGGTACCCGTATGCGCTGCCACTCCATGCCGGCTGCATCGAACAGCATCAGCACGCCGCGCAGCTCATCGGCATGACCGGTCAGTACACGAACGGCCTGCAATGCCTGCAGGCTGCCGATGACGCCAACCAGTGGTGCCAGCACGCCTTCCATGGCGCAGGTTTCCTGGTGCTCCAGGTCATCGGGATAGACGCACTGGTAGCATGGCCCTCCAGGTGGCAGCGAGGTCATGATCTGGCCTTCAAGACGGATGGCCGCGCCTGATACCAGTGGCGTGCCCTGTGCCATTGCGATCCGGTTGAGCTGAAAACGCGTGGCGAAGTTGTCGGTGCAGTCGAGCACGATGTCGGCGGCACCTATCTCGTCGGTCAATTCGGCGTCATCGAGTTCCCAGTCGATAGTCTCGACGATACATTCATGGTTGATCCCGGTCAGGGTGCGCTGCGCGGAGGCCGCCTTGAGTTCGCCGATATCGGCTTCTCGATGGATGATCTGGCGCTGCAGGTTCGAAGGCTCGACCCGGTCATAGTCACTGAGTACCAGAGTGCCGACGCCGCTCGCTGCGAGGTACATGGCTGCCGGTGAACCCAGGCCGCCGAGGCCGATCACCAGTGCCCGGGCGTTCAGCAGCCGTTCCTGGCCGGCCTCCCCGATGTCGGCAAGGCGAACCTGGCGTGAATATCGATCGCGTTGCGCCGGGGTCACGTCGCGGTCTCCGATCGGGCCCGCGTCAGGGTCCCGGCACCTTCAGCAATGGCCGGAACCGTCAGTGGATTCGAGGTGACCACACGCGGCCTCCTGGTGTTCGAAATCATGCAGCTGTTCGGCGATCGTTTCGGCATCTTCAGTGATTGTAGGCTCACAATAGAGCCATACCTTGAAACGTGTGCCGACGCCGGGTTGGGATGCCACCGTGATGTCGCCGCCGTAACGCCGGATCAGTCCATAACTCACTGACAACCCGAGGCCGGTGCCCTCACCCTGACGTTTGGTGCTGTAGAAGGGGTTGAAGATCTGGCTGCACTGTTCCTCTGTCATGCCGGCACCGTTGTCAGTAACGGCGATGCACACGCCGCGTTGTTCCCAGTCGCTGGCGGCCACCACGATCCTGCCGCCGATTTCCGGCAGGGCATGCACGGCGTTGCCGATCAGATTGACCAGCACCTGTTGAAGCTCCTGTTCGTTGATCGTCACGGCGTTCGTTGCATCGAGTTCGAGGACGAGTTGGAACGGCTTGGATTTCTGTATGTGCGAAACCAGTGCCAGTGTGTCGCGAATGACCTGATTGACGTCGATTGCTGTTAGGTATCCGGCGTATTCGCCGGGGCGCGCATATTTCAGCAGCTTCTCGATGATTGCCTGGATACGGTAGACCTGCGCGATCACCAGCTCGATTTCCGGTCGTACCGGGTCGAGTTGGTCACCCAGCTGCGATATCAGCACATCGAGATTACCGAGCATGACCTGCGTCGGGTTGTTGATCTCATGAGCAACCCCGGCAGTCAGTTCACCCAACGCGGCGAGTTTCTCCGCGACCACGAGCTGGCGTCGGGTCTCGCGCAGTACGGTGATGGTGCGCTGCAGTTCGTCGTTTCTCTGCTGCAGTTCGGCCGTTCGTTCGGCGACCTTTCCTTCGAGTTGCTCGGCCCACTGCTGCATGGCATGGGTCTGGTGTTCGATCCGGTCGAGCATGGCGTCGAATTCCTGTGCCAGTTCGGCGAGTTCATCACGGGTCTCCACCTCGCCGACGCGCAGTGACTGTCCGCGCCGTGTGGCGGTGATGACCTGCGACATCTTCTCCACGGGTCGAAAAATCGACTCGGCGCCGCGGATGGCGAGCACCGCGTACAGGGCCAACAGGCCCAGCAGCAGAAGCAGCGCCAGACCGACCGCCTGCCAGAGCGCTGTACGGAAGGGCGCCTCCAGGTAACCCGCATAGAGTATGCCGACGCGGCGGCCGGTGATATCGACAATCGGTTCGTACGCCGAGATATACCAGTCGTTGACGACGAATGCGCGGTTGATCCAGGTCTCGCCCTGGTCCAGGACCGCACGGCTGACCTCCTCGGAGACACGCGTTCCGAGGGCGCGTTTGCCAGCCACCCGTGGGACATTGGTCGAGATGCGTACATCGTCGAGGAACACCGTCACCGTGCCTATGCTGCCCTCGGGCAGGCTGCCGGGGCCGTAGACCAGATCACGGATGGCATCGACGAAGGTGAAGTTGTTGTTCAGCAGTATGCCGCCGTCCAAGACGCTGTCCACCGAGCCGTCCGCGTTGATGATCGGCTGGCGCGCACGGATCAACATGCCGCGGTCCTCCAGGGTGCGCTCGGTCGGCCGCGCGCGCGGGGTCTTTACCAATGGAAGCTGTACCGATACGGCAAGATCTGGATCGAGTGCGGCCAGCCCGGCTGCATCGAGTATCTCGATGCCGACGCCCGGAGCGACATCGGCGGCACCCCCGAAAACACTCGCCGGTATCACGCGCAGGAAACTGAACGACGACGCCTGGCGTTCACGCTCGACCAGCCCCTGCATGGTCTGCCGGTCTTTGTTGCGTACCGCATCGCGAAAGGCATAGGAATCGCCCAGACGGACCAGGCGGTCGAGGTGGTCCTTCTGGATACGCTGGAACAGGTCATGTGCAACCGCGAGATCGGTATTGACCTTGATATACAGCTGCTCGTAGGTGAAGGAGGCTCCCCATGCGGTGAGGCCCGCCAGTGCTACCGGAAGCACCAGTGCGACTGGCAGAAGCGCGAGGACCAGCAGCTTGAGCCGTACACTGCGGCGGATCGTGTCGCTCACTGAGCCGAACAGCCGCATGCGGCCTCAGATGCTTCGCTTGGCGTCGCAGCCGTTCACCGTTCGACGCCCCAGCTCTGGCATTTTCTTTCCAGTGTCTTGCGTGATACGCCGAGGCGGCGGGCCGCAGCCGACTTGTTGCCGCTTTCCATGTCCAGTACACGCAGGATGTGCCGGCGTTCAACGCTTTCCAGTGTCAGGTCGTTGTCATCGTCGTCCGGTGCGCCGTTGCCGCCAACGGCGCTGCAGCCGGGAAGGCTTTGGCTCGGCAGGTGGTTGAGCAGCAGGCAACGTTCGATCACATTTTTCAATTCCCGGATATTGCCCGGCCAATCGTATTGGCTGAGCCGCAACAGTTCGGACTCGGCGATCCTGGGCGGCGCCACGCCGAGATCGGCGGCGATGTTGCGGGCGAAGTGATCGATCAGCTCCGGCAGGTCCTGAATGCGCTCACGCAGTGCCGGCATCCGGATGCTCAGGACGTTCAGGCGGTAATACAGGTCCTCGCGGAAATTGCCCTTGTCCACTTCGCCCTTGAGGTCGCGGTTGGTGGCCGCGACGATACGCACATCGACCGGTATCTCGCGGTTTCCGCCAACCGGACGAACGGCACGGTCTTCCATTACCCGCAACAACCGTGTCTGCATCGCCAGCGGCATTTCGCCGATCTCATCGAGAAACAAAGTGCCGCCGTCGGCGTAGCAGAACAGTCCTTCGCGCGCCTTGACCGCCCCGGTGAATGCGCCCTTTGCGTGACCGAACAGTTCACTCTCGAGCAGTTCGGCGTGCATGGCGCCGCAGTTGATCGG
>JAGRHB010000211.1 GCA_020445245.1 Gammaproteobacteria bacterium | reverse complement strand
ACCGAGTAGCTGTGCCTGATCAGATGCCTCGCCAGCGGCTCGACCCACGCCGGCCCGATCGCCGCGACCCCGCGCGCTGACAGCCTGGTGGTCTCCACCATCTCCGCAGCCATCAGCCATTTCGGTTGCTTCCCATACACACCCGAACCCGGAAACACGAAAAACCGGCGATTGCGTGCGCCCAGATAGTCCCTTGCATCGCCCTGCGTACGCATTCCAACGTGGCTGAGCAGGCCGCTGAGCAGAGCCCGGTGCAGCGTTGCGTAGTCGGCGTCCTGCTCATTGTCGCGATAGCCCAGCTCGTGCAGCTGCACGCGCAGCTGCACCTGCACATCGTGCCATTCACGCACCCGCGTCGGTGACAGGAAGTACTGCCGGCACAGGCGCTCGAACTTGCGTCGCGTCAGGTGCTTGCGGTTCTCCTCGATAAACGCCCACAGCTTCAGGAATGCCATGAAATCCGAGCGCTCATCTGCGAACAGCGCGTGCGCCTCATCGGCCTCCTGGCGCCTGTCCGCCGGGCGTTCGCGCGGGTCCTGCACCGACAGCGCCGCGGCAATCACCACGACCTCACGCAGACAGCCGGTCTCGGCGGCCGCAATCAGCATGCGACCAATCCGAGGATCCACAGGCAAGCGCGCCAGACGGTTGCCGAGCCTCGTAACGCGATGCCGGCCGTCGACGGCGGCCAGTTCCTCGAGCAGCTTGTAGCCGTCGCGGACCAGGCGCGAATCGGGCGGATCGACGAACGGGAATGAGCCGATGTCCCCGAACCCCAGGGTCGTCATCTGCAGGATCACCGCCGCCAGGTTGGTACGCTGGATCTCCGGCTCGGTGAAGGCCGCGCGAGCCGCGAAATCATCCTCTTCATACAGGCGGATACAGATACCCTCGGCCACCCGCCCGCAACGCCCCTTGCGCTGCTCGGCACTTGCCTGCGAGATGCGTTCGACCGGCAGACGCTGGATCTTGCTGCGCGCGCTGTAACGGCTGATCCGTGCAAAGCCCGCATCGATCACGTAGCGGATACCCGGGACGGTGAGTGACGTCTCGGCGACATTGGTCGACAGCACGATGTGGCGCCGCCCGCTGGGCGCGAACACCCTCGCCTGCTCCGTCGGGCTGAGGCGGGCGTACAGCGGGATCACCTCGCTGTGCAGCATCTTGTGCTTACGCAGCGTCTCGGCGGTCTCGCGGATCTCACGTTCGCCGGAAAGGAACACCAGGATGTCGCCGCTGCCGTCCAGGCTCAACTCGTCAATGGCGTCGACGATCGCCTGCTGCATCGCTTCGTCCCGCTCTCCTGCACCGGCCTCCTGCGGCGGTCGATATCGCACCTCGACGGGGTAGGTGCGACCCGACACCTCGATCACAGGCGCATTGCCGAAGTGGTGCGAAAACCGCCCGGGATCGATGGTCGCGGAGGTGACGATCAAGCGGAAATCCGGGCGTCTGGCCAGCAGTCGATGCACATACCCGAGCAGAAAATCGATGTTGAGGCTGCGTTCGTGTGCCTCGTCGATGATCAGGGTGTCGTACTCAGTCAGATCGCGATCGCGGCGGATCTCGGCCAGCAGGATGCCATCAGTCATGAGCTTGACGTGTGTCTCGTCGGCGACGTGATCACGGAACCGGACCTTGTAGCCGACGCTCTGCCCCACCTCCTGACCGAGCTCGCTGGCCACACGCGCCGCGATGCTGCGCGCGGCAATGCGTCGCGGCTGGGTGTGGCCGATACGACCGAACACACCACGCCCCAGGCTCAGGCAGATCTTCGGCAGCTGGGTCGATTTCCCGGAGCCGGTCTCGCCGCACAGTACGATGACCTGATTATCGCGGATCAGTGCACGGATCTCGTCGACGCGCTCGCTGATCGGCAACTCGGCCGGGAACGACGGCCGCGGCAACGACGCGGCTCGGCGCGCGGCGACCGAGCTGGACTGCTGGATCTGCTGCTCGAGCTCAAGGCGAAGTGCGCTGTCGGCCGGGGCGACCTGCCACTGCCTCAGTTTTGCGTGCAGACGCCGGCGGTCGCGCAGCAGACAGCTTTCGATGGTGTCGTACAGGCCAGACAAGACAGCTCGCTACTCAGAGAAGGGAAATCAACCGACTGCCACGCTTCGGTCCATGAACTCACCGTCGCTGCACGTCCGGTCTGCGCTCAACGGTCGCCGAGGCGCCCGCCGGCGCTCAGCTGTCCGGGACAGGCCTGTGCCGACGACAGCCCGTACCACATGGCCGCTTCGCCCGGATCCGGCGCCACGCCAATGCCGAGTTCATACATCAATCCGAGCTCGTACTGTGCCTCTGCCTGCCCCATCTCGGCCGCACGCCGGTACCAGTGGAGAGCCAGCGCCTCATTGCGGGGCACACTGACACCGTTGCGATGGATATAACCGAGAAAGAGGTTCGCCTCGGCATCGCCCTGCTCGGCGCGCTCCCGCCAGCCCTCGCGCGCGGCCGCGGAATCGCCCGCCTGCCAGGCCAACATCGCGGCATCGGGCTGTGCCGGCACCGGAGCGGGCCAGCCAAGCCACAGGACTGAAACGGCAAAAGCAGTGATTTTCACGTCATTCCGCGCACTTAGGGTCGAATTTCGCGCACGAGCTCCATTAAAGAATTCCAGCGTCGCGCCACTATACCGGTTAGCGAAGGGATTTCGCATCCGTCTGTCCGGGCTCCAGGAGGCTCGCAGAGGTGAAGAAACCACAACGTGCGCCATAAGAAGAAACCGCTACACGGCAACCCTTTGAGCCGTCGGTACGACGTACAGACCATGACCGCCCTCGGGTTCGGCCTGGTCATCGTCATTCTTTTGATCGCGATCGTCGGCAGCTACCACTCAACCAGTGAACATAACAGGCAGTTGTCGCTGCTGGTGCGGTCCTCCGCAGTCAAGACCGTGCTCGCTTACACCATGCGCGAGGCGATTCGCGAGCGCATCGATACGCTGCGGGCGATGACCAGGCACGAAGACCCGTTCGAACGTGACGCCGACAAGATGCAGTTCTTCGGCTTTGCGCGAAAATACAGCCATGCCCGCGAATCGTTGATTGAGCAGATAGATACGCAGGCCGAACGCAATGCCATCGCCCAACTCGATGCCACGGCCAAAGAGGTCGGCCCCCCCAATACCCGCGCACTCGATGCATTGTTCGATGACGCCCTGCCGCAATACAAGGTTGAGGAAGCGGTGCAGGGCTCGATCGACGGGCACCTTACACTGCTGCGTCATCTCGACGAGGCGGTACGCACGATCCATCAGACCACGCAGAACCGGATCAAGGAGGCAGGCGACCAGATCCAGGACGCGCTGCTGGCCGAATCTCTGCTTGGCTTCGTCGCCTTCCTGCTCGCCGCGCTGACGGCGACGCTGGTCGTGATCAATACCGGGGCACGCAACAAACAGCTCTCGCACCAGGCGGCACACGATGTGTTGACCGGCCTGCTGAACCGCCAGGCGTTCGAGGCCTCACTGCGTATGGCACTCGACCAGGCCCGCATCACGCCCGACAGCCATGCCCTGCTGTACGTCGACCTCGATCGCTTCAAACTGGTCAACGACAGCTGCGGCCACGCTGCAGGGGATGCCCTGCTCCGGGATCTCTCGACCCTGATGCAACGCGCACTGCGGCAGTCCGATGTGTTGGCGCGGATCGGTGGCGACGAGTTTGGCGTGCTGCTGCGTTATACGGTCGCGGCCGATGCCGAACGTGTCGCCGAGAAGATGCGCCGCACCGTCGAGGAGTTCACCTTTCACTGGGAAGACCAGGTGTTCAAAGTCGGTGCAAGTATCGGACTGGTCCCGTTTGGCAACGCGCCGACCTCTGTCGAGTCACTGCTCAGCACCGCCGATGCCTGCTGCTATTCGGCCAAGGAAGAGGGTCGAAACCGCGTGCACTGCGCGGAGACCAATGGGCACGCAGTGGAGCGGCGTTCCGGTGAGATGCGGTGGGTCAACCGCATCACTGAATCCCTGCGAAATGACCGATTCGTTCTTTACGGGCAGATCATCAGACCGCTCAACAGCAAACTGGATGACGGCCGACTGGCCCTCGAGGTGCTGCTGCGCATGAAGGACGACGAAGGCCTCGGCCTGATCCCGCCGGGACAGTTCCTGCCC
>JAGRHB010000210.1 GCA_020445245.1 Gammaproteobacteria bacterium | reverse complement strand
TCAATGCGCTGCGGCGCATCCAGATCGACCAGCGTCAGGTCGGCCCAGTAGCCCTCGCGCAAGTAGCCGCGCTCGTGAACCCGGAACAACTCCGCGGGCCCGTGGCTGACCTTGTGCACCAGTCGCGGCAGGCTCAGGTCGCCGTCATGCACCAGTTCCAGGGCCATCGCCAGTGCGTGCTGCACCAGCGGCAGACCGGCTGGCGTATTGAAATACGAAGTGTCCTGCTTTTCCTCCAGCGTATGCGGCGCGTGGTCGGTCGCGATCACGTCGAGACGATCCTCGGCGAGCGCGCGCCGCAGCGCCGCCCTGTCCTCCGCACGCTTGATCGCCGGATTGCACTTGATGAAGCTGCCACGCCGTTCGTAGTCGGCCTCGCTGAAATACAGATGGTGTACACAGGCCTCCGAGGTGATCTGCTTGTCGCCGATCGGCCCCGGGGCAAACAAAGCTAGCTCGCGTGCGGTAGTCAGATGAAGCACGTGCAGGCGCGTGCCGTGACGCCTTGCCAGGTCGACCGCAAACGACGACGACTTCCAGCAGGCCTCTTCGCTGCGGATCATTGGGTGGAAGCGCACCGGGATCTGGTCACCGTACTGCTCGCGGTAGCGCTGTTCGTTGGCCTGGATGGTCGGCGTGTCCTCGCAATGCGTGGCAATCAGACCCGGCGCGTCACGGAAGATGTGCTCAAGTGTCGCCGGATCGTCGACCAGCATGTTGCCGGTCGAGGCCCCCATGAACACCTTGACGCCACAGGTCTGGTTCACGCCGAGACGTCGGATCTCTTCGAGGTTGTCATTGGTCGCACCGAGGTAGAATGCGAAGTTGCCCCAGGCTCGCCCGGCGGCCAGCGCGAACTTGGCCTCCAGCGCATCGAGCGTCACCGTTTGTGGCTTGGTATTGGGCATCTCCATGAAACTGGTGATACCACCGGCGATCGCAGCACGCGACTCGGTCGCGATGTCAGCCTTGTGGGTCACGCCAGGTTCACGGAAATGCACCTGGTCGTCGATCATGCCGGGCATCAGCACCTGGCCGGCGGCGTCGAGCACCTCGACACCCGGCGCACTGATCGCGCCGCCAATCCGCGCTATCCGCCCGTCCACCACCAGCAGGTCACCCTCCTGGATCTGCCCCTCGTTGACCATGCGCGCATTGGTGATCAGAAGTGAATGGCTCATCAATCGTAATCCTTGTCTTTCCAGGTGCGCAGTGCGCGAAATACCTCGGCTCGACCCTCGAGTGGCCGGCCGGCCCAGGCGCTCGCCGCGGCGACCACATCGACCTGATCGGTACGCATGAACGGGTTGGTCGCAAGTTCCTCGGCGACCGACGACGGGACCGTCGGCTCGCCGCGTGCGCGCCGGTCGTCATCCCGGGCCTTGCGTGCTGCAAGCCGGACACTTGCCGGCTCGACCCAGGCGGCGAATCCCAGGTTGGCCAGCGTGTACTCATGGGCGCAATACACGCGGGTGTCTGCCGGCAGCTCGGCAATGCGGATCAGCGAGTCGCTGAGCTGTTCGAAAGTCCCGCTGAACACACGCCCGCAGCCGCCGGCGAACAGTGTATCGCCACAGAACAGGGCACCGTGCCCGTAGTACGCAATGTGTCCCTCGGTGTGTCCGGGCACATCGAGCACGCTGAAACTCATGCCCAGCCCATCGAGCACCACCCGGCCACCCCCGCGCAGGCGTCGCTCCAGCGACCTGATCGGCTCACCGGCCGGGCCATAGACGACGGCATGCGGCCAATTCGCCTTGAGCCCGTCGATCCCGCCGACATGGTCACCGTGTTTGTGGGTGATCAGGATCGCGTCCAGGCTCAGCCCCTCGGCCTGCAGGCGTTCGATCACCGGGTCGTCGTCGCCCGGATCGACCACCGCGCAACCGTGGTATCCCGGCCGACTGAGCAACCAGATATAGTTGTCGTCGAACGCCGGTATCGGGCGGATGTCGATCATTTGCGGTACAGCTGAGCAGGGTCGATCAACGCGTCCTTGTCCACCACCACGCGCTCACCCTGCACCAGGTTGTAGAAACAGTCGCGCCGACCGGTATGGCAGGCCGGCCCGGTCTGATCAACCTTGAGCAGGATGGTGTCGCCATCGCAATCGAGACGCAGCTCCTTGAGCATCTGCACCTGGCCGGAAGACTCGCCCTTGCGCCACAACGATCGGCGCGAGCGCGACCAGTAGCAGACGCGCCCACTTTGCAGCGTCTCGGCCAGGGACTCGCGGTTCATCCAGGCCAGCATCAATACCTCGCCGGTGTCGAATTGCTGCGCGATCGCAGGCAGCAGACCATCGGTATTCCAGGGCAATTCGCCCAACACGGTTGTCAGCGGCAACGATTGACCGGTCGCGAATGTCTCGAGTTCTCTGAAAATACCCATGGCCTGTCCAGGTGCGACGTGGTTGCCCCGATGATAGCGCATGGCCCACGGCCGGCGCGTTGGCATCGGCGATATTGGAGTAGAATCGCAGCGACAAAACATGTTTCATGGTCCGCATGCGCATTTTTCGGGTGTCTTTCCACAGCAATGGCAAGGTCTATCAGCTGCACGCGCAGCAGATCTCGCAGGCCGATCTCTATGGCTTCATCGAGATCAGCGACCTGCTGTTCGATGAACACACCTCGCTGGTCATCGATCCGGCGGAAGAAAAACTCAAGGCCGAGTTCGCCGGCGTTCAGCGCCTGCTGCTGCCGATGCACACGGTGATGCGTATCGAGGAAGTCGAGAAGCGTGGCCAGAACAAGATCCTGGAGATGGACGGTACGCTCGGAAACGTCACGCCCTTCCCGCTACCGCCGACCGATGGGCGTAGCCGCTGAAAAGGTAACACGGGGATACAGGCATTGATCCGGCAGACCAGCAGGCCCTGACGTGGACATTGACGACAAGAATTCACCACTGCGGCAGCGCATCGTGCGCCAGCGCGCCACCCTGTACAACATGCTGATAGACCCAATGAGCCGCGTCGCCAGGCGGTGCGCCAAGCTTTGGGGCGAAAAGCCGGCGCTCGACCACCTGCTGCAGGAGTCTATCCCCAAGGTTCCTTACGTCACCTTCCTGTATGCCCTGGACCGCGACGGCCGCCAGATAAGCGCCAATGCCTCCCCGGATGGGCTGATCGAGGAGGACTTCGGCCGCGACCGCTCTCAGCGGCCCTACATGACGAACCTGGCGACCGACCGCGCCATGACGCTGTCCGAGGCCTATATCAGCCTGCGCGTCAGCCGTCCCTCGGTCACGGCGATCCAGCGGGTATATGCCGATGGCCAGCTGATCGGTTACCTCGGCGGTGACTTCGACCTGCGTGGCCTGCCGATTACCAAGGAGCTGTATTCAGAGCCGACACGCTGGCGCCAGCTCAAGGGCGACCCGGCGATCCGCGGCAACGTGTTTCAGCAGTGCCGGGTGCAGAGCCGGCTGGACGACCAGATCGACTCGATTCTGCCTGTTCTGGAAGAATTGATGGTCGAGAACGGCGTATTCCACCTGAAGATCCATTTCTCCAGCAGTCGCGCGACCCTGTGGCTGATCGACGACCCCTACCGCTACCAGCTGCTGGACTTCGACGACCTGGTCGATCCCGATGTCTGTCTGGCGTTCCCGCACCGCAGCTACCCCAGCGAGGCCGTGGTGCCGCAGGAACAGATCCGCCTGATCCTCGACACCTTCAAGCACCTGCGGTTTGCGGATGACACCATCTATCTGCGCGCCGGCTCGGTGAATATCTTCAACGGGATGGTCGGACTGAATTTCTCCTGCGACGGGTCACACTACATCCCCGCCGAACAGTTTCTCGCGCGCGATTCGGAATTCTGGGAGGGGATCGGCTAAGGTTCGCTTTGCGAGTTTCACGTCAACAGGTGGGATACGCCGGCATCACACAGGCATCGCGACCATTCCCGCACCCGCCGCCGGTTTAATCGTCGTCCCGTCGACCGGAAACTGCCGGCAACCACCGAGGCAAGATAAAGACCCCCCCGGCGACACCGCACTGATCGAATGCGATCGGCGCGGATTGGCGGGCCAGGCATTCAACGGCGACGAGAGGTATCCGCCATGTCCATGCAACATCAGATCGAGGAAAAACTGCAGGCCCAATTCGCGCCGTTGCAC
>JAGRHB010000020.1:10349-13955 GCA_020445245.1 Gammaproteobacteria bacterium | reverse complement strand
GAGGCGATGGAAAGCGACGGCTCGATGTCGGCGCGCTTCAACAAAAAAGAAGCGCTGACCCTGCGGCGCGAAAAAGAAAAACTCGAGCGCAGCCTCGGCGGCATCAAGGAGATGAGCGGCCTGCCGGACGCGCTGTTCGTGGTCGATACCGGGCACGAAAAAATCGCCATTGCCGAAGCCCGCAAGCTGGGTATTCCGGTGATCGGCGTGGTCGATACCAACAACGATCCGGAAGGCATCGACTATGTCATCCCGGGCAATGACGACGCGATTCGCGCGGTCCAGCTGTACGTGCAGGGCGCCTCGGCGGCGATCCTCGAAGGCCGCGCAGCAGCGGCTACGTCGGTGTCTGCCGGCCGTAGTGAAACGGCGGATGCCGCCGCGGGCTGAGCCCCGGCGTCGATTGCGTACGTCCAAACGATGTGCCCCTGACCGGCGTGCCGGCCGGGGGCCGTTCGTTATCAGCGAAATTCTGCAAATTTGAGGTGAAATGAGCATGGCGATCACTGCTTCCCTGGTGAAGGAACTGCGCGAGCGCACCGGCGCTGGCATGATGGAGTGCAAGAACGCACTGACCGAGACCAACGGCGACATCGAGGCCGCTATCGAGAACATGCGCAAGTCCGGCCAGGCCAGGGCGGCGAAGAAGGCCGGCCGCACCGCGGCGGACGGCGTGATCGTGATCGCACACGATGGCACCGGCCGTGCGGTGATGGTCGAAGTGAACTGCGAGACCGACTTCGTCGCCAAAGACGACAACTTCAAGTCTTTTGCCGACGCCGTTGGCGAGCGTGCGCTGCACAGCGATACCCCCGACGTTGCCGCGCTGATGGCGCTGCCGTTGCACGAGGGTGAAGACACCACGATCGAAGAGGCCCGCCAGGCGCTGGTGTCCAAGATCGGTGAGAACATGAATGTGCGTCGGTTCGTGCGGGCCCAGGCAACGGGCGCGATCTATAGTTACAGTCATGGTGTGCGCATCGGCGTCATCATCGACATGAGCGGTGGTGACGAGGCCCTGGGGCGCGATCTGGCCATGCATATCGCGGCGAGCAATCCGGTATGCGTCAGTGAGGCTCAGGTGCCTGCCGACCTGCTGGCCAAGGAGCGCGAGATCACCGAGGCGCAGGCGCGTGACAGCGGCAAGCCTGACAACATCATCGAGAAGATGGTCGACGGCCGTATGCGCAAGTATCTGAGCGAGATCACGCTGCTTGGCCAGGCCTTCGTCAAGGATCCCGACACAACCGTTGCAAAGCTGCTGCAGGCGAATGGTGCGACGGTCAACGCCTTCACCCGCTTCGAGGTTGGCGAGGGGATTGAGAAGAAGGTCGAAGACTTCCGTGAGGAAGTCATGGCGCAGGCCGCCGCCGCTGCGCGTGGCGAGTGAGCGACGAACGGCCCGCCCTGGTGCGGGCCGTCCTGTCTGAACCGTAAAGCACGAGGTCGAACCAGTCTCCATATGCCAGATGACAAAGCGCCGCAGCGGATACTCCTGAAACTCAGCGGTGAGGCCCTGATGGGCAGTGCCGATTTCGGGATCGATCCCGCGGTGATGGCGCGTGTCGCCGGTGAAATTGCCGATCTGGTGCGTCGTGGCGTGCAGGTCGGGCTGGTAATCGGTGGCGGCAACATCTTCCGTGGCGCCGGTCTGGCCGGCGGGGGCTTCGATCGTGTCACCGGTGACCATATCGGCATGCTGGCGACGGTAATGAACTCTCTGGCGATGCAGGACGCCCTGCTCAAGCAGGGGGTGGATGCGCGCACCCTGTCGGCATTCCGAATCGATCAGGTGTGCGAGTACTACAGCCGCAACGACGCCGTGCGGCACCTGCAGGCCGGTCGCGTCGTGATTCTTTCGGCTGGCACCGGAAATCCTTTCTTCACCACCGATTCGGCGGCCAGCCTGCGCGCCATCGAAATCGGCGCCGATGTGATGATAAAGGCAACCAAGGTGGACGGTGTCTACTCGGCCGATCCGTTCAAACATCCGGACGCCGAATTTTATCCGTATCTGAGTTACGATCGCGTGCTACGCGAGGGGTTGGCGGTGATGGATGCGACAGCCGTCGTGTTGTGCAAGGAGCACGGGATGCCCTTGCGCGTAATGAACATCAATACTGAAGGCGCTTTGCAGCGTGTCGTCCAGGGTGAGGCGATCGGTACCCTGGTCACGAGTGGAGAGAAGTCATGATTGACGACATCAAAAAGGATGCCGCGAGCCGAATGGCCAAGAGCGTCGAATCGCTCGGCGAGAACCTGGCCAAAGTCCGGACGGGCCGGGCCCATGCCAGCCTGCTCGATCACCTGACGGTTTCCTATTATGGTTCGGACGTGCCGCTCAAGCAGGTGGCCAACGTCGGCGTCGAGGATTCACGCACCATCACTGTACAGCCATACGAACAGCAGATGGTGAAGGCGGTTGAGAAGGCGATCATGGAGTCGGATCTCGGGCTGAACCCGAATTCCGCCGGTACCCTGATCCGCGTGCCGATGCCGCAGCTGACCGAGGAGCGCCGGCGCGACATGGCGAAGATCGTGCGTCATGAGGCTGAGCAGGCGCGTGTCGCGGTGCGTAATATCCGCCGGGACGCCAACAACGACCTCAAGGCGCTGGTGAAGGACAAACTGATTTCCGAAGACGACGAGCGTCGCGGTCAGGAAATCATCCAGAAGCTGACCGATCAGCACGTAAAGGAGATCGACGAGCTGCTCGAGAGGAAAGAAAAAGACCTCATGTCCGTCTGAGCACGTCGAGGCTCGCATGGCAGACGAGACTGATACCGCCGGGATATCCACCCAATCACGGGCTGTCCCCACGCATGTGGCGATCATCATGGACGGCAACGGGCGGTGGGCCGAGGCGCGCGGACAGGCGCGTCACGCCGGACACCGCGCGGGTGTCAACAGCGTACGCACCACGATCGAGGAGTGCATCCGTCACGGGGTGAAGGTGCTCACGCTGTTTGCGTTCAGCAGCGAGAACTGGCGCCGGCCCCCGGGTGAGGTCACGCTGCTGATGGAGCTGTTCCTGACGGCGTTGCAGCGCGAGGTCAAGCGCATGCAGAGCAACGATATCCAGCTGCGCGTGATCGGCGACATCTCGGCGTTTCCCGACAAGCTGCAACAGCGCATCCGCGCGTCGGAAAGCGCCACCAGCAACAATCGACGTCTGGTGCTGCAGATTGCGGCCAACTACGGTGGCCGCTGGGATATCACCCAGGCGGCGAGGCGCCTCGCCGGCGCCGTGCGTCGTGGTGAGCTCGATCCCGACGACATCGACGAGGCGGTATTTGCACGTGCCACCGCGCTTGGCGACCTGCCGGACCCCGATCTGTTCATCCGTACCGGCGGTGAACTGCGGATCAGCAACTTCCTGTTGTGGCATTGTGCCTATTCCGAACTGTATTTCACCCCGGTGCTGTGGCCGGACTTTGATGCCGTGGTTTTTGCGGATGCCCTGGCAGCCTTCGCCTCGCGACAGCGTCGGTTCGGGCAGACCGGTGCACAACTGGGGGTTTGATCGCCAATGCTGTGGCAACGCGTCCTGACCGCATTGGTCCTGATCCCGCTGGTGGTGGCGGGCATCCTCTATCTCGACACACC
>JAGRHB010000020.1:0-10250 GCA_020445245.1 Gammaproteobacteria bacterium | reverse complement strand
TATGCTGGCGTTGGTGCTCGGCCTGATGGTGCTCCTGGGCGCCTACGAGATGGGGCGTCTGGCCCATCTGCGCGGCATGGTGGCGCCGCTGGCGTTTGCTTCCGTGGTCGCGGTGCTGCTGTGGCTGGCGCAGCGCTTCGTGACGCCCCCGCTGCTCATCGCGTCACAGTGGATGATGGCAGTTTGGTGGACGGGGATGACCGTGGCATTGGTGATGCGTCGCCGCGAGTTGCCGAAGACTGTGGTCACACGACCGATCATCCTGCTGCTCGGCGGCCTGGTGCTGGTGACCGCTTGGGTTTCGATCGTCCGGCTGCATGGCTCGGGCACGCAGGGCCCGGCCCTGGTGCTGTTCCTGTTTGTCCTGATCTGGATTGCCGATACCGGTGCATATTTCGCCGGGCGTGCATTCGGCCGCAGCAAGCTGTCGCCGTTCGTCAGCCCGGGCAAGACCTGGGCGGGCGTCGGCGGGGCCATCAGCGGCGGGCTGCTCAGTGGGCTGCTCCTGTCGGCCAGCGGCCTGGTGGGTGAGCTGCCGATGCTTCCCTGGGCATTGCTGTGTGTCCTGGTAGTTGCCATTTCGATTGGTGGCGACCTGTGGGAGAGCCGACTCAAACGTGAGGCCGGTGTGAAGGACAGCGGTCAGCTGCTGCCAGGTCACGGCGGCATGTTGGACCGTATCGACAGCCTGCTTGCGGCGGCGCCGGTATTTGCGTTGGGCGCCAGCCTGATGGGGGGCGCCGCGTGAGGGGCGTGGCCATCCTGGGCTCGACAGGCTCGATTGGCGTCAGCACGCTCGATGTCATCGCGCGCCATCCCGAGCGCTACCAGGTGGTGGCCCTGAGTGCGCATCGTGATGTTCAGGGCATGCTCGACCAGTGTCGGCAGTTCCGTCCGAGCCTGGCGGCGATGGCCGATCCTGCGGCAGCGGCAGCATTGCAGCGGGCGGTCGCCGCCGAGGGGCTCGGGGTTGAGGTGATGGCCGGGCCGGCCGGACTCGATGCCGTGGCGACTCACCCGGATGCGACCGACCTGATGGCGGCGATCGTCGGCGCTGCCGGTGTCCTGCCGACACTGGCAGCGGTACGTCTGGGTCGGCGTATCCTGTTGGCGAACAAGGAGGCTCTGGTGGTGTCGGGCGCGCTGTTCATGGCGGCGGCACAGGCGAGTGGGGCACAGATCCTGCCGATCGACAGTGAGCACAACGCGGTGTTTCAATGCCTGCCCCCTGGCTTCGGCGGCGGCCTGGACAGGGTCGGCGTCGAACATATCCTGTTGACTGCTTCGGGTGGCCCGTTTCGCTGCCGCCCCCTGTCCGAGCTGCGCGATGTCACGCCCGTGCAGGCCTGCGCCCACCCGAACTGGGAGATGGGCCGCAAGATCTCGGTCGATTCCGCGACCATGATGAACAAAGGTCTGGAAGTCATCGAGGCGCGCTGGCTGTTCGATGCCCATCCCGAACAGATCCGGGTGGTGGTGCATCCTCAGAGTGTGATTCATTCGATGGTGCAATACGTCGACGGATCGGTGCTGGCGCAGCTTGGCAACCCGGACATGCGCACCCCGATCGCTCATGCGCTTGCCTGGCCGCAGCGGCACAGCTCGGGCGTGGCCATGCTCGACCTGTTCGAGATCGCACGGCTGGATTTCGAGCCGCCGGACCTGGTGCGCTTTCCGTGTCTGCGCCTCGCTTTCGAGGCGGTGGCGGCGGGCGGCACCGCCCCGGCGGTATTGAACGCGGCGAACGAGGTCGCTGTGGCGCGGTTCCTCGACGGTGAGCTGGGCTTTACCGGCATCGCCGAGGTGGTGGAGCGAACCCTGGACAGTATCGAAATCGGCGCGGCGGACAGTCTTGACGAGTTGCTGGCAGTGGATGCGCGCGCACGCGGCATTGCGGAACAACAGCTGCGGCGCGTGGTCTGATACGCCGATGGACGATTTCATGTTCACAATCCTGGCATTTGTCGTTGCCGTGGGCCTGCTGGTCGCTGTCCACGAATTCGGGCATTTCTGGGTCGCGCGACGCCTGGGCGTGAAGGTGCTGCGGTTTTCGATCGGCTTTGGACGTGCGCTTTGGCGGCGACAGTCTGCGCCCGATGAGCCGGAGTATGTCATCGCTGCCATACCGCTTGGCGGCTACGTGAAGATGCTCGACGAACACGAAGGCCCGGTGGCGCCGGCGGAACGTCACCGGGCGTTCAACCGTCAGTCGTTGTGGGTGCGTTCGGCCGTTGTGGTGGCCGGGCCGCTGTTCAATTTCCTGTTCGCAATTGCTGCGTTCTGGGGTGTGCTGGTGATCGGCGAGACCGGCATCCGGCCGCTGATCGGTGAGATAGCGGCCGGGACGCCTTCGGCCAGGGCGCAGTTGCGCGCCGGCGACGAGATCATCGCGATAAACGGCCAGGTGACACCCACCTGGGCCTTGGCGCTGCAGGAGTTTGCCACTGCATCGGTGGGGAGCCCGGAATTGCGTATCGAGGTACGCGACGCCGGCGGCGTCGACCGGCTGAGCGTGATGCCCTCGGCCGAGGTTGGCGATCTGGCCGAGACGGCCGACCTGCTGGCGCACCTGGGCCTGACGCCGCAGCATCCGGCGGTCCCGCCGGTATTCGGCAAGATCCTGAAGGGGGAGGCGGCCGATCTCGCCGGCCTGCAGACCGGTGACCGCATCCTGAGCGCCGACGGGAATCCGATCGGCCAATGGGATCATTGGGTGAAATACGTTCAGGCGCGACCTGGCGTGGCGATAGATCTCGAGATTGAACGTTCGGGGGAATCCCGTCACATTGGGCTGACACCGGCGCCGCATGCGCGCGACGATGCGGTGATCGGTCGCATCGGGGCATCGAACCAGCCGGTGCCGGGACTCGCTGAACGCTACCAGGTCTTGTACCGGATGGGCTGGGCCGAGGCCCTGCCGGCGGCCATCGGGCGTACCTGGGAATACTCGGTGTTGACGCTCAAGGTCATCTGGCGCGTGTTGACCGGAGAGGCCTCGATTCACAATCTGAGTGGCCCTATCACCATCGCCGACGCTGCCGGCAAGACGGCAAGCATCGGTTTTGTCTACTTTCTCAAGTTCCTGGCAATCGTGAGCATCAGCCTGGGCGTGCTCAATCTGCTGCCGATTCCGGTGCTGGACGGCGGGCATCTGCTGTATTTCGCAATCGAGGCGGTAAAAGGGAGTCCGCTGTCCGAGGCGGCCATGCTGCATGGACAGAAGATCGGACTGATGTTGCTGCTCGGATTGATGACGGTGGCGTTTTACGTCGACATCCTGCGTCTCCTCGGCTAGCGGGATACCCGCTTGAGCCTACTTTTGGCTCTGCCAATACCCTATAATTCCGGCTCTTCTGACGGCCGGCTCGCGTGAGCGTGTAGGTCGCCGCAACGGGAAATCGGTGTACAAGAGAGTGCAAATGCGGGCAAGACTCGGGTGTGTTTTATTGCTGCTTGGCGCCGCCGCACAGGTTTTTGCAGAAGGGTTTCGCATTTCCGACATCCGGGTGGAGGGCCTGCAGCGCATTACCGCCGGAACCGTCTTCAACTACCTGCCCGTCAAGCCCGGTGATACCGTCGATCTCGACCACACCTCGGATATCGTGCGCGCGCTCTACAAGACGGGCTTCTTCCAGGATGTGCGCCTGGAAAAACATGGCGACGTGCTCGCCGTCGTGGTCACCGAGCGGCCGGCCATCTCGGAGATCAACTTTTCAGGCAACAAGTCGATCGATAGCGACAAGCTCAAGGAAGGACTCAAAGACATCGGGCTCGCCGAAGGCCGCACCTTCGAGCGCTCGGTACTTGACCGAATCGAGCAGGAACTTGAGCGCCAGTACTACAACCAGGGCAAGTATGCGGTCAGTTTGACCTCGACTGTCACGCCACTTGAACGCAATCGCGTCTCCATCGACATCGACGTGATCGAGGGTGAAACCGCGCTGATCAAAAAGATCAATATCGTCGGTAACAAGATGTTCGACGAGGAAGACCTGCTCGACGAATTCGAACTGTCGACCGGCGGCTGGCTGTCGCGCTTCACCCGTGACAATCAGTATTCCCGGCCCAAACTGGCGGGCGATCTCGAGGCGCTGCGTTCGTACTATCTCGACCGCGGCTATGTGAATTTCAAGATCGACTCGACCCAGGTCACGATCACGCCGGACAAGAAGGATATCTACATCACCATCAATATCAACGAGGGTGCGATCTACACCATCAGTGATATTCGCCTCGCCGGTGATCTGGTCGGTGATGCGGAAGAATACTTCCCGCTGATTCACCTGCGCCGTGGCGAGCCGTTTGCGCGCAAGGCTGTCGTCGAGAGCAGCGACCGCGTGTCGGCGAAACTGTCCGATCTCGGACATGCGTTCGCCAACGTCAACAGTGTTCCCGAGATCGATGAAGACAAAAAGACGGTGGCGATCACTTTCTTCGTCGATCCGGGCAAACGTGCCTACGTCCGGCGTATCAACATCCGGGGCAACTCGCGTACCCGCGACGAAGTCGTGCGCCGCGAATTCAGGCAGATGGAATCGGCGTGGTTCTCGGGCGAGAAACTCAAACTGTCGCGTACGCGCCTGCAGCGCACCGGCTATTTCGACAATGTGTCGGTTGAGACCCCCTCGGTACCGTCGTCTGTCGACGAGGTGGATATCAATGTCAGCGTTGATGAAAAGCCATCTGGCTCACTGCTGGCGGGCCTGGGTTACTCGCAGTCTGACGGCGTGATTCTCAATGCGTCCATCAACCAGGACAACTTCGCGGGTACCGGCAAGAAGGTATCGCTGGCACTCAAGACCAGCAGCGCAAACCGCCACTACCAGGTATCCTCGACCAACCCCTATTACACGATCGACGGGATCAGCCGCGGATTCGATCTGATCTACAAGTCTACGGACTTCGATGAACTGGATACCGCCGACTACAAGACCGATGACGGTATCGTCGGGATGAGCTTCGGTATCCCACTGAGTGAGTTCAATCGCTTCAACTTCGGCCTGGCGCTGCATCACATCAAGTTCGAGGTGGGCGCAGCACCTTCGCAGGAGGTCCTGGACTTCCAGTCGGCAGAGGGGAACGAGTTCCTCGACTTCGAGGTGACGCTCAACTGGCGTCACGATTCGCGCAACAGCGCAATCTTCCCCAGGACCGGTGCACTGCAGTCCCTGTTCGGTGAAGTCAGCCTGCCGGGAAGCGATCTGCAGTACTACAAGATTTCCTATGAGCATCGCCGTTACTGGGAGCTGACCAACGATTTCGTCATATCAGTCAACGGTGAAATCGCCTATGGTGATGCCATGGGCGGTACTTCGATACTGCCGCTGTGGGAAAACTTCTACGGTGGCGGACCAGGCAGCATCCGCGGCTTTGCCGCGCGTTCTGTGGGTCCGCGTGACTCGCAGGGCGACTCCATCGGCGGCAATGCGATGTACGCGGGAAGCTTCGAACTGCTGTTTCCCCCACCTTTCATGAAGAGCAGTGAATCCGTCCGGCTCGCGGCATTCGTTGATCTTGGCAGTGTGGCCAATCTGAAGAACAACGGCCTTTTCGACACCAATGAACTGCGTTATTCCACTGGCCTGGGATTCTCCTGGCTTTCTCCGGTCGGTGCACTGACGATGAGCTACGCCATTCCGTTCGCGGCTGACAGTCAGGACGAGAAGGAACAGTTCCAGTTCTCCTTCGGTTCAACCTTCTGAACCTGCGAGGTATGACGATGAACAAACATCGGTTGTTGGTAGCGGTGGCGGCCCTGTGCCTGCTGCCGATGGCGCCCTTCGCCGCGGAGGTCACGGTGGCCGTTGTCAATGCGGTGCGACTTCAGACCGAGGCGCCACAGGTGGCAAAGGTACGTGAGAAGATTCGTGTGGAGTTTGCTGCGCGCGAGTCCAAGACTGCTGCACAACAGGAGCAGATCAGTCAGCTTGAAGAAAAGCTGTTGCGCGACCGCGACAAGATGAGCGACGCGGAGGCCAAAAGCCTGCAGCGCGACATCCGCTCGCGCACCCTGCGCCTCGAAAATGCCAAGGAAGAGCTGGAAAGCGACCGGCGCCTGCGCCTCAGCGAAGAGATGGACCGCCTGCGTCGCGTACTGTCCGAGGTGATCGCCGAGGTCGCCAAGGCGGAGAGCCTGGACATCGTGTTGGAGAGCGGTGTGACATGGGCCTCGGATCGCGCCAATATCACCGAAAAGGTATTGCTGCGCATGCGTGAGCTCGATCAGGCAGCCAAGTGATCGGGGGGCATCCGATGGGGCTGACGTTGCAGGAACTGGCCGAGGTGGCACAGGCGCAATTGCGTGGTGACCCGGGCCGAATGGTCGACCGGGTCGCGACTTTGCAGGATGCCGACGAGGGCGCCGTCAGCTTTCTCGCCAATCGTCACTACAAGTCGTATCTGAAGACCACCCGGGCGTCTGCGGTGATTCTCGCACCGGCGGACGTCAATGATTGTCCGGTGGATTGCCTGGTCACCGACAACCCCTACCTGGCCCATGCTCGGGTGATGAACCGCCTCTATCCGTCTGCCGAACCTGCCCCCGGCGTTCACGCGACTGCGGTCGTCGATCCGCTGGCGCAGGTCGCGGTGACTGCGGCGATTGCCGCGAACTGTTACGTCGGTCCCGGTGCGGTGATCGAAGATGGTGTCATTCTTGGGCCCGGTTGTGTGGTGCTCGAAAATGCCTTTATCGGCGCCGGTTCGCACCTCGTGGCTGCGGTCACGCTGTGCAGCGATACGCGGCTGGGCAGGCGCTGTCTGATACACCCGGGTGCGGTGATCGGCAGCGACGGTTTCGGTCTGGCAAATGACGAAGGGGCCTGGGTCAAGATCCCGCAGATCGGGCGTGCCGTGTTGGGTGACGATGTCGAAGTGGGTTCGTGCTCGTCGATCGATCGTGGTGCCATCGCCGACACCGCGATTGCGGACGGTGTGAAGATCGACAGCCAGGTGCATGTCGCGCACAACGTACAGGTCGGTCGGCATACTGCGATCGCCGGTTGTGCCGCGATTGCCGGCTCGTCGCGTGTGGGTGCCTATTGCACCATTGCCGGTGGGGCAGGGATCACCGGTCACGTGGAGCTGACCGATCACGTCCATGTGTCGGGTGTTTCATCGGTGACCCGGTCGATATCGAAACCGGGCGTGTACACCGGAACCGTGCCGGCGATGGAGCATGCGGTGTGGCTGAAGAACTTTGCGCGTTTGCGCCAACTCGATGATATGGTGCGGCGGGTCAAGGCGCTGGAGCAGGATCTGGCCTCGTTGCGGCCGGATGACCATGGGCGCGAATGATCCCGGCAGCCGCGTCTGCAGAACAGAAAGAAGTGAAGATCAAACATTGAGGAGGTTGCGTTAGACGCCATGGATATTCAGCAAATTCAAAGCCTGCTACCGCACCGGTATCCGTTCCTGCTGGTGGATCGGGTTATCGAAGTCGAGCCGGGCAAGCGTCTGGTGGCGATCAAGAACGTAACCATCAACGAACCGTTCTTTCAGGGGCATTTCCCGAGCAAGCCGGTGATGCCCGGGGTCCTGCTGATCGAAGCCATGGCGCAGGCGACGGGCCTTCTGGCGATGGAGAGCGCAGAGGTCCCGAAAGAGGCGATCTATTACCTGGTGGGCGTGGACAAGGCGCGATTCAAGCGCCCGGTGGTGCCGGGTGACCAGCTCGTGTTCGAGGTCGAGGTGCTCAAACATCGACGCGAGATATGGGTTTTTGCAGCCGAGGCCAAAGTGGATGGCAGCGCGGTTGCCTCTGCCGAGATCATGTGTACTGCACGGAATCTCTGAGCGTGATCGACTCACGTGCGGTCATCGATCCGGCTGCGGAAATCGACGAGGGCGTGTCCATCGGACCGTTCACGATTGTCGGTGCCGGGGTCAGGATAGCCAAAGGAACCACGGTCGGACCTCATGCAGTGATTCGTGGCCCGTGCAGTATCGGGCGCGACAATCGTATCTTCCAGTTTGCCTCCGTGGGCGAGGATCCGCAGGACAAGAAATACGCGGGTGAGCAGACCTCCCTCGAGATTGGCGATCGCAACACCATTCGCGAGTTCACTACCGTGCATCGGGGCACTGTTCAGGATCAGTCGTGCACCTGTATCGGCAATGACAACCTCCTGATGGCCTATACGCATGTGGCGCACGACTGTCGCATCGGCAATCAGGTGATTCTTGCCAACGCAGCGTCACTGGGTGGGCATGTCCACATAGGTGACTGGGCGATACTCGGTGGCTTCAGCATCGTGCATCAGTTCTGCCGTATCGGTCAGCATTGCTTCACTGGGATGGGTAGTGTGATCAGCAAGGACATCCCGCCGTACGTCATGGCCGCTGGTCATCCGGCACGGCCACACGGCATCAACAGTGAGGGACTGCACAGGCGCGGCTTCACCGCTGAGCAGATCGCCACAATCAAACGGGCCTACAAGACGCTCTATACCTCGGAGCTGCCGCTGGCGACTGCACGCCAGCAGATAGCTGCATCGGCTGTGGGGAGCGACGAGCTGCGCGTGATGGCGGAGTTTCTGGCCGTCAGCGAACGCAGCATCGTGCGCTGAGGGCGTTGCGCGTGCGGCCGCTGCGCATCGGTATCGTTGCCGCAGAGCCTTCGGGTGATCTGCTTGCTGCTGGACTGATGGATGCGCTGCGTGAGTTGCTGCCAGGTGTTCAGTTCGAGGGCGTTGCCGGTCCATTGATGACTGCCAGTGGCATCGACGAATGGGCTTCGATGGATAATCTGTCGGTGATGGGTCTGTTCGAGGTCCTGCAACACCTGCCGCGACTGCTGCAGCTGCGCGCAAGCCTTCTGCAGCGATGGAAGGACGCCCCGCCGGCGGCATTCATCGGAGTCGATGCCCCCGATTTCAACCTCGGTGTCGAGTGCCGGATGCGCGCTGCCGGCGTGCCTACGGTGCACTATGTGAGTCCGACCGTCTGGGCCTGGCGGACGCGCCGCGTGCGCAAGATCCGCCGGGCGGTGGATCTGCTGCTGACCATCTTCCCGTTCGAGACCGGGTTTCTCGACCGTTACCAGGTGCCGTCGCACTATGTCGGGCACCCCCTGGCCTGCGACATGCCGTTGCAACCTGACCGCACTGCGGCGCGCCAGGCACTCGGTCTCGACCCCGATGCTCCGGTGCTGGCAATGTTACCGGGAAGCCGGCGCGGCGAGGTCGGTCGCCTCGCCCGGCCGTTCATTGAGACGGTGGTGGCACTTCGCGAACACCTGCCCGATCTGCAGGTCGTGGTGCCGCTCGTCAATGAAACCACGCGGGCGATTTTCGAGCAGGTCCTGCGCGATGTCGCCCGTGAACTGCCGGTGCGCGTCGTACTCAATGCCAGTCGTGCCGCACTGGCGGCGGCCGACGTGGTGTTGACGGCATCCGGCACGGCGACGCTCGAAGGCCTGCTGAGCAAACGTCCGATGGTGGTCGGCTACAAGGTACAGGCGGCGACCTATGCGGTGGCTCGCCTGTTCGGACTGGTCAAGGTCAAACATGTGGCGATGGCCAATCTGCTGGCCGACGAGCGCCTGGCGCCAGAGTTCATCCAGGGTGAGTGTGAAATACAGCACCTGCTGCCGCCATTGCTGGCATTCTTTCAGGATCCCGCGCGACGCGAATTCATTGCCACCCGGTATCGGGTGATCCACGAGCAGCTGCGAATGGACACCAATCGCGAGGCCGCACGTGCTGTGGTCGAACTGTTGCGGGGGCGCGGTCTTGTCTGAACAACTGGTATGCGGGGTGGACGAGGTCGGGCGCGGACCGCTGGCAGGGCCCGTGGTCGCGGCTGCGGTGATCCTCGATCCTGGCCGGCCGATCGCCGGGCTCGATGACTCAAAGAAGCTCTCGGAACGGCGCCGCGAGGCCCTGTTTGACGAGATCACCAGCCTTGCGTTGTGTTGGGCGCTGGGGCGCGCCGAGGTCGAGGAGATCGACGAGATAAACATCCTGCAGGCCAGTCTGCTGGCAATGCAGCGCGCAGTGTCCGCGCTGGATATCGCCCCGCGACAGGCGCTGGTCGATGGCAACCGACTGCCGCGCCTCGAATGTCCGGCGCGCGCGATCGTGGGCGGGGACGCCAGTGAACCCTGTATCTCGGCGGCGTCTATCATCGCCAAGGTCAGTCGTGACCACGAGATGCTGGTGCTCGATCGCAGTTATCCCGGCTATGGCCTGGCGCAGCACAAGGGCTACCCGACCAAGGCCCACATGGCGGCCCTGCAGACGCTCGGGGTG
>JAGRHB010000209.1 GCA_020445245.1 Gammaproteobacteria bacterium | reverse complement strand
CCCCAGCGCGCCGACCAGGCCATCTTCTCGACCTCTTCCTCGATCGACGAGGTGACCGCCGAGTTGCCGATGTTGGTGTTGATCTTCACGCGGAAATTGCGGCCGATGATCATCGGCTCGAGTTCCGGGTGGTTGATATTGGCCGGGATGATGGCGCGCCCGGCGGCGACCTCGTCCCGAACGAACTGTGGCGTGATCCGCTCGGGCAGGTTGGCGCCGAAGCTCTGCCCCGGGTGTTGCCTGAGCAGCCTGGTGTAGCGCGGATCGGCGCGCATCTCGTCGAGGCGCTGGTTCTCGCGGATCGCGACGAATTCCATCTCCGGCGTGATGATGCCCTGGCGGGCATAGTGCATCTGGGTAACGTTACGGCCGGCGATCGCACGGCGTGGCGCCCGGATGTGTTCGAAGCGCAGCGCGGCCAGTGCCGGGTCGTGCTGACGCTGCCTGCCAAACTCGGATGTCGGCCCGTCGAGCTGCTCGGTATCTGCGCGTTCCCGGATCCAGGCCGAGCGCACGTCCGGCATCCCTTTGAGCAGGTCGATCTCCGCCGCCGGGTCGGTGAACGGGCCGGAGGTGTCATAGACGGTGATTGGTGGATTTTCCTCGGCACCGAAACTGGCCGGCGTCGGCGCCTGCTCAATCTCGCGCATCGGCACGCGGATATCGGGGCGCGAACCGGCCACATAGATCTTGCGCGCGCCCGCAAAGGGCCGCGTGACCTCGTCCGAAAGGGCAGTGGTCTTTTTGATGAAATCTTCGGGTATCGCACTCATTTATCGTCTCCGCGGCAGGAAAGCGGAAACTGCACGGTGTGCGGCAGCAGCTTTCCTCCGCCAGTACTAACTGGTTCAGGTTCCGAGGGTGTCTCTCAGCCCGGTGTTGCGGGCACCCCTAGCTGTGTATCAATCGACGCGCCGTCCCTGGAAAAGAGCACGGTCAACTGCCAGTACCGGCCGTTCACGTCGCATGCCCGACTCTACCAGTGCGGTATACGCCGCACCACCCGGGATTCCCACCCGGCCAGCAGGGCCATCAGGCCGCCCGCAGGCCAACACCACACCCGACGGCATCCCAACCTGTAATCAACACCACGCATACTTGCGCAGAATAGTTCCCCGGTTCAAATACTTGCCCCATCCGGCGCAAGCACTTAGGCTTACGCCGCGCTCACCCTGACTGAACCCCAATCCGGAGACCGGCATGCTCGTCAACGACCTCGAAACCGCCCGCTTCAACATGGTGGAGCAACAGATCCGCCCCAACGAGGTGATCGACGTCCGTGTCCTCGACACACTTCAGGCCGTACCGCGCGAGCGCTTTGTCCCCGACGAATACGTCGGCCTGGCATTTGCCGACATCGCGGTTCCGGTCGGTGAAGGCCAGCAGATGATGACGCCACTGCAGGAAGCCCGCATGTTGCAGGCGCTCGATATCCATCCGGGCGACAGCGTGCTGGAGATCGGCACCGGTAGCGGCTTCGTCACCGCCTGCCTCGCGCACCTGGGCGGCATCGTGACCAGCTACGAGATCTACCCGACCCTGAGTGAGAGCACTGCCCTTCGCCTGAAGTCACTGGGCGTGAAAAACGTCGAATTGGTCGTCGGCGACGGCCTGAACGCGAGCTTCGCACCCGGCAGCTTCGACGCCGTCGCGGTGACCGGCTCACTGCCCAGTTACCCGGCATCCCTGGAGGCCCTGCTCGCCCCGGGTGGCCGGATGTTCGTCGTGGTCGGCGAAGCCCCCACCATGACCGCGATGCTGGTCAGCCGCAACGCCGATGGCGAGACCTGGAAAGACGGCCTGTTCGAGACCTCGCTACCCGTCCTCGAAAACGCAGCGCAGCCCGATCATTTCATTTTCTGATCGATAACGTTCGCATGCGTGATCTCAGCGCCGCGCAACTGCGCGATCACCTGGCAGTGACCGAAAGCGGCCCGCTGCTGCTCGACGTGCGCGAACCGTGGGAATTCCGAATCTGCAGCATCGCCGGCTCGCAGCTGATTCCAATGGGCCACATCCCCGCCTCGGTCAAGGCGCTCGACCCGTCGCGCGAGACCGTGGTCATCTGCCACCACGGCATCCGCAGCCGTCAGGTCGCGATGTACCTCGACTACCAGGGATTCAGCAATGTGATCAACCTTGCCGGCGGCCTGGACGCCTGGGCACGCGACGTCGATCACCGGATGGCGACCTACTGACCCGCATCACTTCAGCGGCAACAGGCCGATCAGGCGCGCCAGCGCACCCCGATTCTGCCTGACCACGCGGCGCCCGTTCTCACCGGCCTCGGCACGCGCGCTCGCATCGCGGAACCAGGCGATCACCTGCTGGGCCAGCTCGACCTCGTCTCCGACCCTCCGGGCCGCGCCCTCGGCCACCAGCAGTTCGCTGATGGCGGCAAAATTGAACACATGGGGACCGAAGCAGACCGCGACACCCTGCGCCGCAGCCTCCAGCATATTGTGCCCGCCGGTCGGCACCAGACTGCCGCCGATGAAGGCCACGTCGGCAGAACCGATCACCACGGGCAACTCGCCCATGGTGTCACCCAGATAAACCTGGGTCCGTGGACCATAGCTGCCGTGCCTGGAGCGGCGCGCCAATTTCAGGTGTTCGCGTTTGCACAGGCCCGCCACGCGCTCAAATCTCTCCGGGTGGCGTGGAACCAGGATCAACAAGGCGTTGGGAAAGCTGTAAAGCACCTGGTGATGTGCCTGCAGCACCAATTCGTCTTCACCCTCGTGGGTACTGCCCGCCACCCACACCGGACGCCCACCCCATTCACGCCGCAGCACCTCGACCTGCTCCTCCAGGCTCGCCGGGATACGGATATCGAATTTGATGCTGCCGGTGACAAAGACACGGTCAGCGGCGACGCCCAAGGCGCGAAACCGCGCCGCGTCCGCCTCGGTCTGTGCCGCGATGCAGTCGATGTGGGAAAAGGTATCGTGCGTGAAGCGACCGAGGCGCGCGTAACGCTGTGCCGAGCGGGCCGACAGCCGGGCGTTCGCCAGCAGAGTGTAGACCCCGTGCCGGCGGCAACAGTGCAACAGGTTCGGCCAGATCTCGGTTTCGACCATCAGCAGCGCACGCGGGCGCACGCGGCGGATGAAGCCGGTCAGCGCCAGCGGCAGGTCATATGGAAAATAGACATGGAACACCTGCTCACCGAGTTGTTCCACGACCCGCGCCGAGCCAGTCGGCGTGGTAGTGGTGACGGTGATCGGCAGGCCGGGGTTGTCGGCCAGCAATTGGCGGATCAACGGCAACACGGCCTGTACCTCGCCCACCGACACCGCGTGTATCCACAGGCCACCCCAGGCACCTGGTGGCGTGAACAAACCCAGTCGCTCGAGCCAGCGTTCACGGTACGCGGGCGCCTTGATACTGCGCCACAACAGGCGTAACAGCACCAGGGGGAACACCAGATACAGCAGGAGGGTATAGAGCGCACGCATGACCCGCGGATGCTAGCACAGCGTCTGACGCCGACAGGCCGCGGTCACCGGCGTAGCCAAGCGCTGGGCGTTTGCCTAGAATCGGCGCGCATGTCCCGCCGCGCCGCGCCCGCATCATTCTGGCATCCCCGATTCTGGCCAACCTGGATTGGCATCGCCCTGTTGCGCCTGTGTGCCCTGCTGCCTTATCGACCGATGATGGCGGTGGGCCGCGTGGTCGGCCGTATCGGCATGGCGTTCGCCGGGCGCCGCCGCCACTTCGTCGCCACCAACCTGCGCCTGTGCTTCCCCGAACTCGACGAGGCCGCGCGGCAGCTGCTGGCGCGCCGCCATTTCGAGGCCGTCGGCATGGCCTTCATGGACTTTGCAATTGCCTGGTGGTGGCCTGACGACCGCATTTACCCGCTGGTCACGATCGACGGTCAGGAGCACATCGCGACGGCAATGGCACGCGGCAGGGGTGCAATCTTTCTGACCGCGCACTTCACCTCGATCGAGATCAGCGGACGCCTGCTGGTCAAACTGCGCCCGGCGTTGCCGATGTACCGCCCGAACGCAAACCCGCTGCTGGAAAAGATCATGGTGGAGAATCGCGAACGCCACGTCGAACGCACCATCCCACGCAGCGATGTGCGGCTGATGGTGCGCACCCTCAAGGATGGCAAGGGCGTGTGGTTCGCACCAGACCAGAACTTCGGCGGCAAGGGCT
>JAGRHB010000208.1 GCA_020445245.1 Gammaproteobacteria bacterium | reverse complement strand
TGGGCTACGTCAACCCCAATTCGCTGATCTGCGCGCGCCTGGTTACGCGGTCGCGCGATTTCCATCTGGACGGATCGTTGCTGGTGCACCGCATCAAGGTCGCACTGGCGCTGCGTGAGCGACTGTACATGCAGCCCTACTATCGCCTGTTGTTTGGTGAAGCGGATGGTGTGCCAGGTGTGGTGGTGGATCGATACGGCGATCACCTCGCCGTGCAGATCACCACTGCGGGCATGGAGGCGCAGCGCGAAGCATTGGTCGCCGCGCTGGTGAAAGTACTGAAGCCGACCGGGATCATCCTGCGCAACGACACCTCGGTGCGCGAACTCGAAGGCCTGACACGTTATGTCGAGTTGGCGCACGGCAGTGTTCCCGAAACGGTGGCCATCGAGGAGGAGGGTTGCCGCTTCGATGTCTCACCGGGCCAGGGACAGAAGACCGGCTGGTTCTACGACCAGGCGGCTAACCGGGGACAGTTGGTGCGTTATGTGGGCGGGAGACGGGTGCTCGACGTCTGCAGCTACATCGGCGCCTGGGCGGTGCGGGCGGCCAAGGCCGGCGCAAGCGCGGTGACCGCGGTCGACGTCTCGGCGCAGGCACTGGAACAGGTCGTACACAATGCCTCGCTCAACGGCGTCGGCGAGCGTATCCAAACCGTGCGTGGTGACGCATTTCAGGTGCTGCGCGAGCTGCGTGCCCAGCGCGAGCGATTCGATGTGGTGGTGTTGGATCCGCCGGCCTTCATCAAGCGCAGGAAGGATCTCAAAGAGGGTACGCTGGCCTACCGGCGCCTGAACGAGGCGGCACTCGGACTGCTGGAGCGCGACGGCGTGCTAGTGACGGCGTCCTGTTCGTTTCACATGCAGCGGGACGAGTTCCTGCGTACCGTACAGCAGGCGGCCAGGCATGGTGATCGCAGTCTGCAGTTGCTGCAGCAGGGCCAGCAGAGCCCGGATCACCCTATTCATCCCGCGATTCCCGAAACGGCGTATCTCAAGGCCTTCTACCTGCGCGTGTTGCCGACGTTGTAGCGTCAGGACGACATCCTGCGGTTGGCCAGCAGTCGGATCTCGGTGCGCACACGGTCACGCTCGCCTTCGCTGAGGGTCATCCAGATCTCGGCAACCTCGCGCGCCTCGTCGGTCAGCGGCGTGGCCTTCTCGTCGCCGAACATCAGCCACGCCGGGTTCACGTCCAGTACGGCCGCGATCTCGTCGATCTTGCGCGGGCGCAGGCTTTTGCCATTCTCGATCTTCTGAATGACTGCCTGGTTGGTGCCGGCCTGGACCGCCAGCTGTTCCTGGGTCCAGCCCATCTGCCTGCGGCGGTAACGCAGGCGCTCGCCCAGCGTGCGCAGGTGATGCGGGATAACCTTCATTCCATTCATGCCCATGAGCCTCATAGCCAACTCTCGCCAAAAAAGGTTGCTGATGTGTTGTGGACTAGCTAACGGCGTGGCTCCGGGAAACTTGAGAGTCGGAGAAAAGTCAGGAATCTAGGGCGTGTTTCGCCCTGTGTGCTGCCAGCGCTCGCCCCGGGGGGCGGCCGAGCGATGCGGCGCACACCAGTGGTCTGGCCATAGTCGGGAGCCGCGTTCAGTCCCTGTAGAGGCGTATGCCATCGATGCGGCGTTCGATCTCGCGCATCACGTCCTGGTAGGCGGGACTCCCTACGTGCTGGAAACGTTCCTGGAAGGCCTTGGCATCGAGGTGCTCGGGCAGATCTCGGGCCGGTGGCATCAGGTCCGCCTCGGTGATGCCGTCGGCCAGCAGTCCCTGAAGACGGCGTGCATCTTCTGTAGAGCGGGTTGCAAGTTCGCCGAAACGGGTCCCGGCGCGATCGGCAGCGATATCGGTGAAGCTGAAACCGGAGCCGCGGTCGGTGTCGGAAATCTCCTTGAACAGGCCGACTGCATCCGAAAGGACGCTGTCACCGCGTGCCGCAAGGGCGGCGGAGGCGAGGAAATGCTGGGCAAAGTCCGTGCGCCGTTCGATCTTGAGCCGAAAGGCCTTTGGACGACGGGTGCTGCCGGGCACGAGCCGATTGACGTTGTGGCCACTGGCCCAGGTGCCGAGCACCGTGAGCAATGCGATGTTTTCGCCGACCGGCGCCCGGTCCTGCGAACGGCCCCTGGCATCGGCGAACATCTTGCTCAGCAGTTCGGTGACCGAGCCGCGATGGCCGATGCCTTCCGACTGCAATTCGATGAGCCGGTCGTGGTAGAAGCGCAGCGATTCGCGGTCACTGTGTGTCAGCAGCGAGTCCCGCGCCTGCTCCAGCATCATCGGGTTCCACTGGTAGGTCAGGCGCAGCCGGTCGGGCAGAATCCGTACGTCGCGCAGCAGCGCCATGGCAGAGTCCAGTTGCGAATCATCGTAGACCAGTCCTGCCGCCCGACGCAGCAGAAACTCCGCCAGTGGGGCGGGGATACGCAGACTGCCGATCTGCACGCTGGCGATCTGCGGGCGTCCACCGGTCGCGGCGATGCCGGTATCCAGATTCAGGTGGCTGCGCCATGGCACGTGTGGCAGATGCAGTGTGATCTGAAGGTGCAGCATATCGGTCTGCAGATCCAGGCGTGCATTGCCCCTGGCGAGCTTTTGCAGCAGGTAGTTGGCCGCGAGGTCGAGGTCGTGGTGGCTGATGTCGAGGGTTTGGTTGGTGCCGGGCGGCAGATACCTGGGGTCGTTGTTTCGCAGGATGTCTTTGGCGCGGGCGATGTCCTGGTGTGACAGCGTGGCCTGACGCGTCACCAGGGGTTCTGCGGACAAGGCATACCAGACGACCGGCGCAACGGCCAGAGGGCTTAGCAGCAACAGCAGGAGAGACAGCTTGATCAGCGCGCGCATGCACAGCTCCGGGACACGCTGCAAAGCGTACTTACCGGGTGCCCCGGTGTCCACGGACGGCGCAAGCGGCGATCCGGTGAGGGCCGAATAACTGGTAGACTCGCGCGCCATGGTTTTCCCCGAGTTCGACTCCGTTGCCCTGCACATTGGTCCGCTGGCGGTTCGCTGGTATGGGCTGATGTACCTGGCTGGCTTTGCCGCTGCATGGTGGCTGGGGCGGTTGCGTGCCGCGCGACCAGGTGCACCGATTGCGCCGCAACAGATGGACGACCTGCTGTTTTACGCTGCACTCGGCGTGATTGTCGGTGGGCGTATCGGTTATACCCTTTTCTACAACTTCGACAGCTGGTTGGATGACCCGCTGCAACTGTTCCGCATCTGGGAAGGCGGGATGTCGTTTCATGGCGGCTTCCTCGGTGTCCTGATTGCCATGTGGTGGTACGGGCGGCGTATCCGAACGCAGTTTTTCGTCCTGACCGATTTCATCGCGCCCCTGGTACCACTGGGGCTGCTGGCCGGGCGCATGGGCAATTTCATCAACGGTGAGCTGTGGGGGGCGCCCGGCAACGTGCCCTGGGCGATGCAGGTCCCATGTGCCAGTCATGCCTCGTTGTGCTGGGACAAGCTGGGATTGCCAGCCGGTACTGCCCTCACGCCGCCGCTGCACCCGACACAGCTCTACGAGGCTGCGCTGGAGGGCCTGTTGTTGTTTCTGTTGTTGTGGGTGTTCAGTGCGCGATCACGCCCGATCATGGCCGTTTCGGGGGTGTTTCTCGTCGGTTACGGGTTGTTCCGCTTCGCGGTCGAGTTCGTCCGCATGCCGGATGTGCAGCTCGGCTACCTGGCCTACGGATGGGTTACCATGGGCCAGCTGCTTTCCGCGCCAATGATCGTCGTCGGCATCGTGCTGCTGATCCTCGCATACCGAAATCAAGGTAGGGCATGAAACAGTATCTGGACCTGCTTTATCGCGTCCGCCAGTTTGGCGATTTCAAGGGTGACCGTACCGGCACAGGCACCTGGTCTTTGTTTGGGCACCAGATGCGTTTCGACCTGCGGCATGGGTTTCCGCTGGTCACGACCAAGAAGATCCATCTGAAGTCGGTGATTCACGAATTGCTGTGGTTCCTGAAGGGCGATACCAACACCCGTTACCTCAAGGAAAACGGCGTGAAGATCTGGGATGAATGGGCGGATGGGCAGGGCGATCTCGGACCCGTCTACGGTTATCAGTGGCGGGCCTGGCCGGCACCCGACGGGCGTCACATCGACCAGATCAGCCAGGTCATAGAGCAGATCAGAAGCAATCCCGATTCGCGCCGCAACATTGTAT
>JAGRHB010000207.1 GCA_020445245.1 Gammaproteobacteria bacterium | reverse complement strand
CTGCAGGCTGCCACGCTCTATTCCACGCGCCTTTTCGATGACATCGAGGCGCTTGCCGAGCGCACTGGAGGCCTGCTGCTGGATCCAGGGGTCGAGCGTCGTAAAGATGCGCAACCCTTCGGAAGTCAGATCATCTTCGCGATAATCCCGTCGCAACTGCCGCCTGACCAGTTCGACGAAACCCGGGACGCGCTGACTGTTCAGGGTGCCCGCCTCGGTGACCCCCAGCCCCTGACGTATTGCCGCGTCGGCGTCGGCCTGGTCGATGAAACCCTGCGCCAGCATCTGTCCGATCACCAGGTTGCGCCTTTCCAGCGCACGTTGCGGATGTCGCCGTGGGTTGTAGAACGATGCCCCCTTGACCAACCCGACCAGCAACGCCGCCTCGTGCAGGCGCAACTCGCTCAATGGCCGGTTGAAATAGAAATAGGCACCCAGACCAAAGCCATGGATCGCACGGCCACCTTCCTGGCCAAGGAAGATCTCGTTGGCATAGGCCTCCAGAATCTCGTCTTTGCTGTAGCGGGCATCGACCATCAGGGCCATCAGCGCTTCGTTGGCCTTGCGCCACAATGAGCGCTCGGGAGTCAGGATGAAATTCTTGACCAGCTGCTGGGTCAGTGTGCTGCCGCCCTGGACAGCCTTCCCGGCCTGCAGATTGGCCAACAGCGCGCGCGCTATCCCGCGCAGATCGACCCCGCTGTGCTCGAAAAAGCGCCGGTCCTCGACCGCCAGCAGGCCGTTGACCAGATGGTCGGGCAGGTCCTCCCTCTTCACCAGGACACGATCCTCGTTGTGCGCCGGATAGATACTGCCGACCAATGCCGGTTCGAGGCGCAGCAGGTCGATCTCGGCACCACCGCGCTCGCCACGGATCCGTGCGACTGAGCCGCCGCGGATGTCCACCAGAACCGATTGTCCGGCCTCCCTGCCGTCCCAGAAAGTGAAGTCACGGATGTGGATGGCGAAACGCTCGCCACTCTGTGCCCATTGCGCCGGGCCGGAGACCTTGGTGACTTCGCGGTAGCCAAGGAATCGCAATTCGGCCTTCAGCTGCGCGGCGGAGATGCCGGCCCCCGCATACAAATCGAGTGGCCGGGCGAAGATCTGCGCCGGTGCGGCCCAGCGCTGGCCGTCGAATTTCACCCGTACCGTCTTGCCCAGGTACACGGAATAGCCGAGTACCACCAGCGCGGCCAGCACCACCATGGCGGTCAGCGGCTTCCACCAGCTCCACCTTGTGGCCCGGCGCTTGCGTGTCGTGCGGCGACGCCGCGCAGGCTGCTTTCTCTTTCGGGTGGCCATCGGGACGTTACGAACCGCCTTCGCAAATCAGGGGCTGCGTAGCATTTCGCACCCGGTACTGAAAGCGAAGGAGCTGCGTCGCAAAACGGGCATTGCCAACCGCCATGCTCAAGGATTCCCCGGCGTATGCCGATGTTGCATCAATAGGATCAAAAGGTTAGGACGCCGACACGTGCAACTTTCCATAGGCAAGCTTGCTACTGTACTGATTGCGCTGCTGATCACGGCCACGTTCGTGACCACCGCTGCCGGCTTGTACGTGCTGCAGGACAACTTCAGGACGATCGAGAACCAGTTCGACGCGGAGGCACATGATAGCGTGCGCAGCGCCGCATTGGCGATCCGCAACCAGATCCGCTTCTACCAGGGCATCCTGCAACTGATTTCGCGCAATCCCGACGTCAGCAACCTGCTCGCATTCGGCGAACACGAGGACATCGTGCAGTGGTCGGTCACGGTCGGACGCCTGCTGCCCGGGACGCTCGGTACAGCGCTGGCATCGCCACAGGGTGTCGTGTTCGGCGACCCGCTGGAGCTGCGCGTCGGTGCTGCCTGCCAGCGCGACATGCAGCACTTCGCCGCCGGTGGCGCGATCGACTATCCGCTACTGCACAGCGATGTCGAGGGTTTCGAGCACTTCGACCTGCTGACCCGGGTCTCGTTGCCGTCGAGCGAATCGGCAGGCACATTGTTCGTCAGCTTTCGCCTCGACATCCTAAAAGACATCCTCGACGGCATGTCTTTTCAGGGTGACCGTTTCGTTCTGCTCGATGGCCATGCCCAGGAAAGACTGCAAATCGGCGTCCCGGCGGCACAGCAGCGGACAGCGAGCTACCGGGTGAAGGTGCCGGACACCACCTGGGAACTTATCCTTCACAGGCCGCTGCCCGCGAGCAGCAACTACTTCGCCGACCTGGTTGTCGCGGATCTGGCGATCCTGATCGCGGTCTCGATTCTGATGATTTCTGTCGCGCGCACCACCTACGCGCGCTTCTCGGCAGACATGGCCCGCGTGCACACCGCCCTCGAGGATGTGCTGCAGGGCCGGTACCGGCGCCCGGAGAAGCCACCGGCCATCAAGGAGGCAGGCATCCTGATGGCAGACATCGAGCACCTGGCGCTGAAGATCCAGGATCAGAGCCAGGAGCTGCGGCAGCAGTCGCTGTCCGATCCGTTGACCGGTATCTTCAACCGGCGCTATTTCGACCTGATGCTGGCGCACCTGCACGAGCAGTCGCGCCGCCGACGACCGTCGACGCTGGTGGTGATAGACCTCAATGACTTCAAGCAAGTCAACGACGAATTCGGTCATGCGGTGGGCGACCTGGTATTGCAGGAGACAGCCGGCTTCCTGCTCTCGCGGGTGCGCGCGACCGACATCGTCGCCCGGCTCGGCGGCGACGAATTCGCGCTGATCCTCACGAACATGGCGGGCGATCGTCTCGAGGAATGGCTCATCGGCCTCATCCACGATCACGACCACCGTCTGCTCGAAACACACGACCCGCCCCTGCCGCTGTGCCGGCTCAGTGTCGGTGCGGCACAGATCGATGCGCACATCTACCCGCAGCCAGCCGATGCCTTCAGCGCCGCTGACAGCACGATGTATGGCATCAAGCAGCGCAGGGATATCCGCCACAGCCGCTTCGCCATCGCCAGAGACACCAGCAGGGCTGCCGCGGTCACATTGCTAATGGACGCGCTGTAACCACGTAGCGCAGGGGCGTGCCCGGATAGAGCCCATCGAACGGGTAGCAGGTCAGCAGGCGAAGCTGCTCGTCGGCCAGCGGGTCGAGCAGGCCCACGTCGGACTCGTGGTGGACCGCGGTCCCCGACACCGTGTAGCGTCGGGTCGCCCCGTCATCCGACTCCAGCAACAGCAGATCGCCATCGTGCAGATCCCTGAGCCAGCGAAAATGGGTGTCGCGGTGACCGCTGATCACGATGTTGCCATGCGCGCCCGGCAACGCCGAGCCGGCGACGTGGCCCGGGCCGAATGCAAGCACCCGCCCGCTGGCGCCATCCAGCACCACCTGCGTGACGTCCAGGCGCGGCTGGCGCAGGCGTGCCAGCGGACGCATATCGGCGGCCGGCCAGGGTGCCGCAGCGGCCTTCCCCGCCAGCCGTCGCTCCCACGCCCGATCGAGCAACCGCTGGGCCAGCCAGGCCTTCGCCGGTATATAGGCACCGTACGACAGCAGGCCGATGCCACCGACGAGCGCCAGCAACGCCAGCCGGTATCGCCACGCGGCACTCATCGCCAGCGCCGCCGCAAGACCCCGGCCAGGGCCAGACCGGCCAGCCCGAGCACCAGGAACAGCGGTGCCGGCGTGGCAGTACCCGGCAACCGGCCGAATACCGCGCCGGCGGACCAGCCAGCCGGCAGCCGCACGGGCATTGCCCCGGACTTCAGCTCCGCATCGGTCGGACGGCGCGGGGTACGCTCGACCGCCACCAGGCTGGTGTATCGACTGACCAGCCGGTGTTCGAGTGCCAGCTTCAGCACCGCCTGCCTGACCGGTTCCCCGTCCTCTGCACCGGCCAGGCGTCCCAAGCAGTCGTCGATCGTGCGTCGCGCCCACAGTGCATGGATGCCGCCTGCGGCCGACCCGCCGGACAGGGCCACCGACTGCTGCCAGTCCATCGCGCCGAACCGGCCCGTGATCTCCACCTGCGTCGGTGCACTGTCTGCCGCCAACGCCACGATCAACGGCTCGCCGGCGTACAGGTCAGCCATCCGGGACGGCGTCTGGCTCACCACGGCATCGCCGTCGCCCCGCCGCCAGCGCAGCTGCAAGTCAGTCAACACCGGGGTACTGAGCTGGCGGAACAGGCGGTCGATCCTGTCCTGCACCTGGGCACCGTTGTCGATATAGGTGAAGG
>JAGRHB010000206.1 GCA_020445245.1 Gammaproteobacteria bacterium | reverse complement strand
CCCACGCCCACGCGACAGTCTTCCCATCGGCACGGTGCTCGACTGTTACCGGGTCACAAAGCTCATCGGCAGCGGCGGTTTCAGTCTGATCTACCTCGCCGAAGACGAGGACAGCCACGACGAGGTGGCAATCAAGGAATACCTGCCCAAACGGTTCGGCGCGCGCGACGATGGCAACGCGGTCACGGTGTTGCGCGAAGACAAGTACGAGAGCTTCCAGCGCGGGCGGCGGCTCTTCTACCAGGAGGCGCGCCTGTTGGCGACACTGCGCCATCCCAACATCGTGCATGTCCGCAACTGTTTTCTGGCGAACAACACCGCCTACCTGGTGATGAACTATGAACCGGGAAAGAACCTCGGGCGCTACATAAAAAAGCGGCAGGGCGGCCTGAGCACGAACTTCCTGATGACCGTGTTTCCACCGCTGCTGGATGCCCTGGCACTGATTCACAGCCGCCAGCACCTGCACCTCGACATCAAGCCAAGCAACATCCACCTGCGCCCGGGCGGCAACCCGTTGCTGCTCGATTTCGGTGCGGCCTATCATCTCGATGACGTTGGCGAAAAGAAGGCACAGGTGGTGACGCCGGGCTTCTCACCGATCGAGCAGTACTACGCTTCCGCGAAAGTGGGGCCATGTACCGATGTGTATGCGATCGGCGCCACGATGCGCGCCTGTATCGAAGGCAAGCCACCGCCCTCCGCGGTAGAGCGTCACGCCAAGGACGCCCTGCATCCGGCCGTCGAATCATTCGGCCGCCACTATCCACGTGAGATCCTCGAATCGATCGACTGGGCGATGCAGGTCGATCCGGAAAACCGCCCTGCCAGTGCCGGCGAACTTCGCGACGCGCTGCTGGGGCGCACACCCGTACCCAAGCCATGGCAGGGCGAACAGCGGATCATCGGGCAGGATGCCGAATGAGCGGTGCGGAAAAAGCATTCGAGGCCGCCAAGGCAACACTGACCGGTGACCGCTCGTGCAACCAGGACCGCTGTCTGGTGCTGTCGAGCGGCGAGACCCTGCTGCTCGGGCTGGCCGACGGTCTTGGCGGCCATCCTCGTGGCGAGATCGCGGCGCAACTGCTGATTGACGTCTGCGAGGCCATGTTCAGGCAGACGCAAAAGCCACTTCACGACCCCGAACTCTTCATGCTGCAGTGCATCGGCAGGGCGCACCACGCAATCCTCCGCTATGGCGGCCGGCAGCAACCCCCGATAGCACCGCGCACCACGGCGGTGTTGGCGATCGTGCAACGCGGCATTGCCCACTGGGCACATGTCGGCGACAGCCGCCTGTACCTGATCCGCGACGCCCAGGTGCACGCCCAGACACGCGACCATGCTCAGGTGCGTTTCATTCGCCAGCGGGCGGACGAGGCCTCGCGACCGCGTGCCAGCCTCACACGCTGCCTGGGCGGCATGGCGAATCCACCCACCACGACCTGCAGCCCGCCAACCGTGCTGCAGGCGGGCGATATCCTCGTGTTATGTTCGGACGGGCTGTGGGGACAATTGCCGACGCAGGAGCTGATACTGGGCCTGAGCGGCGAATCCGGCACCATCGGCGGCAGACTGGACAAGCTGGTCGACCAAGCGGCCACGACACCCAACAGCGACAATGTGACCGCCGTGGCACTACGCTGGCTGGCACCGCCTGTCAGCTGCGGCGACGATGCTGTCCTGCTCGAGCCGGCTTCGGACCCGCAGCTCGAGGAAGCGATTGCGCACCTGAACAACATGCTCGAAAAGTCGGGCGAACAGCAACGATAGGGACCCAAGATGCGACCCAGCGGACGTAGCCCGGACCAAATGCGGCCCATTACCTTTACCCCGAATTACACCATGCACGCGGAGGGCTCAGTTCTGGTCGCGTTCGGCAATACGAAGGTCATCTGTACCGCCAGTATCGAGAATCAGCAGCCACGCTGGCTGCGCGACCAGGATCAGGGCTGGGTCACCGCCGAGTACGGGATGCTGCCGCGCTCGACGCACAGCCGGATGAATCGTGAGGCGGCACGTGGTGGCCAGGGCGGGCGGACAATGGAGATACAACGCCTGATCGGTCGCGCACTACGTGCGGCGGTCGATCTGCGCAAGCTCGGGCCGCGAACTGTCACGCTGGATTGCGATGTAATCCAGGCAGATGGCGGGACCCGGACGGCGGCGATCTCAGGCGCTTTTGTGGCACTGCGCCAGGCGCTGCAGCGACTGCGACTGGATGGCGGCATCGACGACGACCCGATCGCCTCCAACGTGGCTTCCGTTTCGGTGGGAATCTACGGGGGTATACCGGTGCTGGACCTCGACTATGCCGAAGACTCGGGGGCGCAGACGGACATGAACGTGGTGATGGATGGCTTCGGGCGGTTCATCGAGGTCCAGGGCACCGCGGAGGGCGCGCCGTTCTCGTCCGAGGAGATGAATGTGATGCTCGACCTCGCCCGCCGCGGCATTGCACAGATCATCGACGCGCAGAACGCACTGATCACGGGCAAATGATGGCGATTGGCCAAAGGCCGACCGGGCAACGATAATCTCGGGCCGGCACCGCACAGACGTCCAGGAAGCACCAGCCATGTCACAGCGTATCGTCCTCGCCACAGGCAACCGGGGCAAAGTAAAGGAATTCAGCGAGTTACTGGCCGACCGTGAGATCGTGGTCGTGCCGCAGTCGGACTTCGGCGTTCCGGATGCCGAAGAGACCGGCCTCACGTTCGTCGAGAACGCCATCATCAAGGCACGCAACGCGGCGCTGCACACCGGCCTGCCGGCGATTGCCGACGACTCTGGGCTGGAGGTCGACTACCTGAACGGCGCACCCGGTATCTACTCGGCGCGCTATGCCGGGCCCGATGGCGACAGCACCGCCAACAACAGCAAGCTGCTCGAGGCCCTTTCTGCAGTCCCGGAAACGCAGCGCAGCGCACGCTTTCAGTGCATTCTGGTCTATCTGCGCCATGCCGACGACCCTACACCGATCATCTGTCAGGGCACCTGGGAAGGCGCAATCCTGCGCTCACCCGAGGGCGCGGCCGGCTTCGGTTACGACCCACTGTTCTTCGTCGAAGCCGAGGGCTGCAGCGCGGCCGAACTGCCGGCCGAGCGCAAAAACCAGCTCAGCCATCGCGGCCAGGCCCTGCGCTGCCTGCTGGCGGCATTCAGTTCGTGAACCTGGCCGGCACTATACCGCTCATCCCGTCGCCGGGGGAGGTCCACGACCGTGGCGCATGAACCGCTCCTGAAGAGAGTGGCCGGGTTGCTGTTGTCGGTCGAAAAGATCAACAACCCCCTGATCGCCAAGGCGCGGGCAAAAACCTGTGAGGCCTGCACGCAATTCGACAGGGACAAGAAGCGATGCAAGGTGTGCGGCTGCTTCCTCGAGAAAAAGATCGTCCTGATGACCAGCAAAAACCCCAAGAAACTGGGCAGAATCGAAATAACCCACTGTCCTCTCGGGCTGTGGGGCGACAAAGTGATAGCAAACCTCTATCGACAGATGGACGGCAAAGACCCGCTGTAGAGCGCGCGGGAGGTAGCGGCAATCTCCCGGCAAACGCGCTATATCGAGAAAATGCCAGTACCCGCGGAGAAATGCCTGTCACGACACTCGCCTGACCGGCCGGACGACAAAGGCACCTGCCTCACCACCGCCACAGAATCCATTGCTGGATGTTGTCGCGCAGAGGCTCGCCAGGCCGGTAGTCCAATTCGCCGTCACCATTGATATCGACGAAATGATACGGTGGCCCGACGATCGGCTGCACCCTGACCAGAAACAGCTGTCCGTTGCGGCGATACTCGTAGATCGTTTCCCGCTCGGTACGACGGATCGTGACCTCGGGCTCCAGCGGCTCGCCCGATTGCAGCGGTGGTGGCGGTGGCGGCGCGTCGATGACCTCGCCATCGGCCGCAAAAACACCACCGGCAAGCATCGCCCACAGCAGCCCAATGGCTCCCATACACTTGTTACGTCCTGTCTCACTCAACAACAGCGCTACTCCTGTTCAATGGCGCCCCGGCAGCATCTCCTGCCCGGCCCCGGAAGGTCGGGGCTGCGTGTCCGGCAATGATGGAAGATCCGCTTCACGATGTCTTCCCGCTGAACACACGACTGCATCGACTTCATATCATCGGCACCGATGGCGCTGTACTTGATCATGGTTGACCGCCGCAAGCACCGCTTGGCCG
>JAGRHB010000205.1 GCA_020445245.1 Gammaproteobacteria bacterium | reverse complement strand
GACTGGCCCTCGAGGTGCTGCTGCGCATGAAGGACGACGAAGGCCTCGGCCTGATCCCGCCGGGACAGTTCCTGCCCGCCGCAGAGCGTTATGGCATCGTCCCCGATATAGACCGCTGGGTTGTGCGCCACAGCCTGCAGTGGCTGGCAGGGTTGGGCAAGACCGCACAGGACATACGCATCAGCATCAACATCTGTGGGCCCGCCGCATCAGACCCGCATTTCCATCGATACGTCCGCGACTGGATCGCCGAGACTGGTGTACCACCGCGATCCCTGTGTTTCGAGATTACCGAATCGGTCGCCATTCGCAGCCTCGCCAACGCCGCCGCACTGATCGACGCATTGGGCGATCTCGGCTGCCAGTTCGCCCTCGATGACTTCGGCAGCGGGCTGTCTTCGTTCAACCAGCTGCGCCATCTGAAGGTCGACTATCTCAAGATCGACGGCAGCTTCATCCACAACATCGATCGTGACCCGATCAACCGTGCGATGGTCGAATCAATCAACACCATCGGCAAGAAGCTGGGCAAGCGGACCGTCGCAGAGTTCGTCGAGAACGACCGGATCAGGAAGATCCTGCAGGAAATCGACGTCGACTATGCGCAGGGTTTCGGCCTGCATAAACCCGAGCCCCTGAGCAACATCCAGCGCCATATCCTCGAAGCCCGGGATACGCACAAGGCGCTCGACCTGATCGTCGCCTGAAAAGCCGCAGCCAGTCACTGATCTCTCCGGATTGCGCCGCAGCGGCGCGGTCAGCCCATCGTCCGGCTGTCAGTGACCACCGCCCTTGAGCGCCGCGACCATTCCTTCGATGGTGTCCTTCGCGTCTCCAAACACCAGCGAGGTGTTGTCCTGGTAGAACAGCAGGTTGTCGACGCCCGAATAGCCCGGGTTCATCGAGCGTTTGAGGAAATAGACCTGCTTGGAACGTCCGGCCTCCAGTATCGGCATCCCGTAGATCGGGCTCGAGGGGTCTTCCTTGGCAGCCGGATTGACCACGTCGTTCGCACCCACCACCAGGGTCACGTCGGTGGACGCAAAATCCGGGTTGATCTCGTCCATCTCGAGCACATGGTCGTAGGGGATGTCGGCCTCTGCCAACAGTACGTTCATGTGTCCGGGCATACGGCCGGCCACCGGATGGACGCCGAATTTGACCTCGACCCCGCGCGCCTCCAGCAGCTCCATCAGTTCCTTGAGGGAATGCTGCGCCTGTGCCACGGCCATACCATACCCCGGCACGACGATCACGCGGTTGGCATCCTCCATCCAGTACACCGCATCTTCAACCGAGGCCGACTTGACGCCTTTTTCCATCGCGGCCGCGCCGGCGCTCGGTGCCGCCGCACTGTCGCTGCCGAAGCCACCGAACACCACGTTGATGATGGAGCGGTTCATCGCCCTGCACATGATGTACGACAGGATCGCGCCGGAAAAACCCACCAGGGCCCCGACGATGATGAGCAGGTTGTTGTGCAACGTGAACCCGGTCGCCGCCGCCGCCCATCCCGAGTAGCTGTTGAGCATCGAGATGATCACCGGCATATCGGCACCACCGATCGGAATAATCAACGTCACCCCGAGTGCCAGCGCCAGGATCGTCATCAGGGTCAACGAGACCACGCTCCCGGTCATCGCGAAATGCACGCCCAGCGCGATCGTGACCACCGCGATCAGCATGTTGAGCTGATGCTGCATCGCGAACTTGACCGGCTTGCCGGAAATCAGACCCTGCAATTTACCGAACGCGATCACCGAACCGGTGCAGGTGATCGCACCGATGATGGCGCCAGCCGACAGCTCACCCATCAACACCGCATTCAGCAGGCCGGCATCGCGCTTGTTGAGGAAAGTCCCGATGGCGACCAGAACCGCAGCCAGGCCGACGAAGCTGTGCAGCGCGGCGACCAGTTGTGGCATTGCCGTCATGCGGATGCGCATTGCCAGCGTGGTGCCAATCAGGCCGCCGGCCACGACGCCGGCGATGATGAATCCGTACGATCTGACCTCGCTGCCCAGCAAGGTCGCGATGATCGCGACCGCCATGCCGATCATGCCGTAGAAATTGCCCCGCCGCGCGGTCGAGGGATGAGTCAGCCCCTTCAGCGACAGGATGAACAGTACGGCCGAGACCAGGTAGGCAATCGCCTGTGCGTTGGCGGAAATCTGCATGCCTCAGACCCTCACTTGTTCTTCTTGCGGAACATGGCGAGCATCCGGTTGGTCACCAGAAAACCACCGAACACGTTGATCGAAGCCAACAACACCGCCAGGAAGCCGGTAAGCTCGGCAAACGTGCCAGCAGACTCCAGGCCGCTGACCAGCAGCGCCCCGACGATCACGATGCCGGAAATGGCGTTGGTCAGCGCGACCAGCGGGGTGTGCAACGAGGGCGTGACCCCCCATACGACCCAGTAACCGATAAAACAGGCCAATACGAATACATAAAGTGCAACCAGTGTGTCGGGCATCGCCGTTCCCTCAAGAAAGCTGTTTGGGGCAGGTGTCGTCTGCGGTCAGGCCGGCGCCTTGAGCTGCGCCGCACGAGTGATCTCATCCTCGTCGAGGTCTTTCAGTGCAACGCCTTCCCCCGACCTGTCGAGCATGATCTCGAGCAGGCTTGCGATGTTCTTTGCATAGAAGGCACTGGCGTCGGTCGGCATCATCGCCGGGTAGTTGGTGTGCCCGACCAGGATCACGCCGTGTTTCGTCACCACACGGTCAGCTTCGGTCAGCGGACAGTTGCCACCATTGGCCGCTGCCAGGTCGACGATAACCGAACCCGCCCGCATCCGTTCGACCACCTCTTCGGTGATCAGCACAGGCGCCGGACGGCAAGGGATCAACGCAGTCGAAACAATGATGTGCGCCTTGGACAGCTCATCGGCCAGCAACGCCTGCTGCTTCGCCTTGCCTTCCTCGGAAAGCTCGCGCGCGTAGCCGCCCTCGCCGGCACCGCCCTCACCGATATCCAGGTCGATTACCTTGGCGCCCAGCGACAGGATCTGCTCGCGCGTCTCCGGGCGGACGTCGTAGGCATGTACATCACCGCCCAGACGGCGTGCCGTGGCAATCGCCTGCAGGCCGGCGACGCCGACCCCGAGGACAACCACGCGTGCCGGCTTGGCCGAACCCGCGGAGGTCATCATCAGTGGAAGAAAACGTCCAAAATGGCTGGCCGCCTCGATGACCGCGCGATAGCCGGCAATGTTGCTCTGCGACGACAGCGCATCCATCGACTGCGCGCGCGAGATGCGCGGGATGCGCTCCATCGCGATTGCGCGGACATTGCGCGCCCGCAGCGCGGTGACGATGGGGTCTTCGCCGCAGGTCTCCGCGTGTCCGATGAATACCGCGCCTTCACGCATCGCGGCGATCTCGTCGACCAGCGGCTTGCGCACCTTGGCGACGATGTCGCAGGCCAGCGCACCTGCCGAATCCGTCAGCTGGACACCGGCCTCTTCGTAGGCGGCGTCGGTATAGTGTGCCGCCTCGCCGGCACCCTTTTCCACCAGCACCGTCAGGCCACCGGTGATCAGCTTCCTGGCGATCTCGGGGGTCGTGGCCACCCGCGTCTCGCCATCGCTTCGCTCTTTTGGAATCCCGAGCTTCATAGTTTTCCGCAATTTCTCATCGGGGCAGTTCAAACAGCGCGGCATTATCGGCCTAACCGCCAAGGTCGGTCAAAATCAATAATCAGTACAAGGATCGGCCAGAGGCACGTGAGAATCGTGCCAGTGGGCTGGCCTCCTGCATGTGCCGCCGATCCGATCCAAGCGAAGGTGTCCAAATTTTTTACGTTTATACTCATTTAACGCATTAAATATAAACTTTATCTTATTGTTTTTTCGATATTTAATATTTATGGCCCACTTTCTGCTTTGTATTGGTTGGTTCGAGAAAAGAAGTGCCGAGAGACGAGAAGCGTCAACAACAAGAAGAATCAAATAAAGGCCTCTTCAAGGGGTCGTTTAAGCCGGCCCAGCCGGCTTTAATTTTTTCCGGCACCCCAAAGACAATACGGTTTCGGGACGGGAAGATCGTGCGAACACGTTAGATCCGCGCTGAATCCAGATTCTCGAGATACCACGAATAGGCTTCTTCAAGTCCCTGTTTCAAATTAATTTTTGCATGCCATCCAAGGCTGTTGATCAGCGTGGTGTCAACCAGCTTGCGCGGCGTGCCGTCCGGCTTGCTACGGTCAAAAA